>DAOWMX010000093.1 GCA_030642885.1 Anaerolineales bacterium
CACGCACGGGATGGGAGAACCCACCGTCCACGATGACCTCCTCCCCTTCGAGCTCCGGTCGATAACCTACCCCTTCAATCTGAAGGTTTTTTTCAAATCCCTCCCTCACGCCCACAACCATATTATTGATCTGCGCACGAGTAAGGCCGTGGAATGCGCGCATCCGCGGTTCGTCCGGAGGGTTCTCAACCGTGCTAACCCCCTCTTCAAGCTTGATCAACATCTCCGGTCGAAACTCCCTCGTCAACTCACCCTTAGGACCTTTGACACGGACTTTTGTATTTTTGATCTCTGCTTGTACGCCATCCGGGATGACAATTGGCATACGACCGATTCTCGACACTTCAACCTCCATCCTTCATCATTCGAGGATTGCCTCCGCTCCATACCCGCCCCAGGTTATCCTTCTCTCGTTCCTGCCGAGTCCCATGGGGTTTGGGAGAACTTCATCGAATTGTAAGCATGATCTGGCACGCTTTTATGCTACCAAACCTCGCATAACACCTCTCCGCCCACGCCAAGTTGACGAGCGCGAACTCCGGTCACTACACCTTTGGGTGTAGTTAGGATTGCGATTCCCAATCCCGATTGCACCCACGGAATCTCGCCCCGCCCGACATAAATACGGCGGCCAGGCTTACTCACGCGTTTCAATCCGGTGATTACCGGCTTTCGATCCCGGCGCTCACCAACATACTTGAGATTGATCCGCAGGGAATCCTGAGGCTTATCCTCAATAGACACCTGTTCGAACCCTTCGATAAACCCTTCCTCAACGAGGATTTTAGCTAGCGCTACTTTTATCTTAGAGCTCGGGATCGTTACGTTCTGATTCCCCGCCATTACGGCGTTACGGATCCGAGTTAAAAAATCAGCAATAGGATCTGAGACACTCATTAAAACCTCTCTCGATCAATTCTTACCAGGATGACTTAACGAGCCCTGGAATCTTACCTTCCAGCGCTTGTTCACGAAGGCAAATACGGCATAGCTGAAAACGTCGGTAATAACCACGCGGCCGACCACAAATTCGGCAGCGATTGCGCACCCGGACCTTATACTTTCTGCGTGTTTCCCGTATCGGCATGCATGTCTTAGCCATAAACCTCGCCTTTCCCAAAGGGCATTCCGAGTAATTGCAACAGTCGGTGCCCAAGCTCATCGTTCGGTGCCGTTGTGACAAACGTGACTTCAAAACCACGAACTTTGTCGATTTTGTCGTATGCGATCTCCGGAAAGATCAATTGCTCACGGATGCCTACTGTGTAGTTGCCCCGCCCATCAAAACTGTTGGGGGATACACCACGAAAGTCACGTGTGCGTGGCATCGCAACGTTTACCAACCGATCGAAGAAAGACCACATACGTTCTCCTCGAAGGGTTACCTTTACGCCGATTGAACTCCCCTCGCGCAGTTTGAAGTTCGCAATGCTCTTGCGCGCTTTGGTCACAACAGGTTGTTGGCCGGTGATGATCGTCATGTCGCTGATTGCAGCGTCTAGAGCTTTCGCGTTATCAATCGCCTCACCAACACCGACATTTACAACGATCTTTTCAATCTTTGGAACCATCATCGGGTTCTCAAGATCGAATTCCTTCATCAGCGTCGGGAGAATTTCCTTTTCGAATCGTTCTTTTAGATGATGTGTCATTCCGTTATGGCTTCCTCTTCCTTTTAGGAGTCGACGACCGCGTCACACTTCTTACAGTACCGTTGAGCTTTGCCATCTACCCGCCTAATTCCTATGCGTGTCGGCTGGTGACATTTTGGGCAGATCAACGATACATTCGATATATGGATCGGCGCTTCGAATTGAATAATTCCAGGGTTCATCGTCCGTCCACCAGCTTGAACTTGCCGCTGATGTTTCTTGCGGATGTTAACACCCTGAACAACTACCTTCGTCTTAGCGGGTAAGATACGGATCACTTCTCCCTGTGTGCCCTTATCTCGACCACTCATAATCCTCACTTGGTCCCCTCGTTTGATTCTTAACGTCTGAGCCACCGCAACAAGCCTCCTATAGGACTTCCGGCGCAAGAGAAACAATCTTCGTGAACCCCTTCTCGCGCAACTCTCTAGCCACTGGACCAAAGATGCGAGTTCCCTTGGGGTTCCTGCCGTCGGTGTCCAGAATTACTACGGCATTGTCATCGAAGCGAATGTAGGAACCATCGTCTCGGCGATACTCTTTTTTCGTCCTGACAATCACTGCTCGGACGACGTCACTCTTACTCACCGCTCCATGCGGAGTCGCCGTTTTAATCGTTCCAACAATAATATCGCCTACTCGTCCATAGCGTTTTTTTGAGCCGCCGAGGACTCGGATAACGAGCAATTCCCGGCCGCCTGTATTATCAGCCACTTTGAGACGGCTTTCTTGCTGGATCATGCTTCCGCCTCCACGTCCACTTCATCCTGTGTTTCCACAGCGCTCACACTGGCTTCTAATTCGCTCTGGCGTTGAAGAATCTCCTCCACCACCCAGCGTTTCCGCTTCGAGATTGGGCGGCTCTCGATCATTTTCACCTGGTCCCCAATGTGGCAACCCAGTTCATCATGGGCAAGATAATTTTTATTAGTGCGGAGCACCTTCCCATAAAGTGGATGTCGGGAGCTGCGGTCAATCCGTACGGTCACTGTCTTCTCAGATTTTATTCGTGTGACCACACCAATCAAGCGGCGTCGCGTATTGGTCATTTTTCACTTCCCTCGCTCTCGATTTCTAGCTCTCGTTCATGCAATATCGTCGCAAGTCTCGCTATCTCCTTGCGAGCGATATTCAAACGAGTGTGATCTGTCAATTGCCCTGTCGTAAACCGAAAGCGCAGCTTGAAGTAGTCCTCTCGAGCATCGTCGAGATAGGTTTGAATTTTTTCAGTGGATGCTTTCCGGATTTCTGCCGTCTTCATCGCTTATCCCCTCCCAAGTGAATCACGCGAGGTGAACTTGGTTTTAATCGAGAGTTTATGCGTGGCCAAGCGCATTGCTTCCTTGGCCGCGGCTTCGTCCAAACCAGAGAGTTCAAACATGATTCTTCCCGGCTTTACAACTGCCACCCAATGATCAACAGCGCCCTTCCCTTTTCCCATGCGTGTCTCGGCCGCTTTCTGCGTCACCGGTTTATCGGGGAAAATCCGAATCCATACTTTCCCGCGCCGGCGCATATATCGAACCAGCGCCCTTCGGGCAGCCTCGATTTGACGCGCAGTCACCCAACCGGGTTCGAGCGCCTGCAAGCCATAATCGCCGAAAGTAACTTCCGTCCCGCGGCTTGCTTTCCCTTTCATCCGCCCGCGCATTTGCTTTCTATGTTTAGATCGCTTTGGCATCAACATCGCCACACCTCTTCGCTCAGGAAATGAGACATCTCAGTCGCTGACGTACACATCCATCGCTTCCGACTCTTCTAAAGCTTCCGGTAATATCTCGCCTTTATAAATCCATACCTTGACCCCAATGCGGCCGTAGCTCGTCCCGGCATCAACGCGAGCAAAGTCTATGTCCGCTCGCAGCGTTTGCGCTGGAACACGTCCCTCACGCATCCACTCACGGCGAGCCATCTCATTGCCGCCCAGGCGGCCCGAGCACATTACCTTAATGCCCTCAGCCCCTTGCCTCATTGTCTGTCCGATTGCCCGCTGCATCGCCCGGCGATGGCTGATGCGTCGCTCGAGCTGATTAGCGATGTTCTCTGCCACCAGGCGAGCATCGAGATCAGGTTCTTTGATTTCTGAAATATCGAGCTTTACTGTTGTGCCTGTCAACTCCTGAATCATGCGGCGCAGTTCCTTCACGTTCGCACCCTTCCGGCCTATGACAATCCCCGGCCGAGCCGTGTGAACGATGATCTGGACGCTGTTCGGGAAGCGCTCGATTTCAATTTTCGATATGCCCGCCCGCGGCGTGGCTTTGAATATCAAATTACGAATCTCACGATCCTCGTGCAATTGATCTGCATACTTATCAGGCGTTGCAAACCAACGGGAGTCCCAGGTTTTATTGATCTTCAGACGAAAACCTACTGGATGGACTTTGCGCCCCATACTATCTCCTTTCGCTCAAATCCTTACTGTTCTCCCCACCACGAACTGGATGCTATCTCAACGAGATTGACGCCCGCTCAGTGGTTAGGCTTAGATTCTTCTCAGACCGCCTCAGGCTCGCGCTCGCGGAGGATGACGCATATATGTGAAGAGCGTCGTAACAATGGCTTGAACCGTCCACGTGCCCCGAAGCGCCTCCATCGGCGGGTAGGGCCAACATCAGCATAAATGGTGTGCACAAAGAGATCATCTCTGCTAAGACCCATGTTCTCCTCGGCGTTCGCAACTGCGGAGCGAAGCAGTTTATAGACCGGCTTGGCTGCAGCTTTCTGCTCAAACCGCAATGCACTC
The DNA here is from genome assembly GCA_030642885.1 of Anaerolineales bacterium. Lineage (GTDB taxonomy): Bacteria > Chloroflexota > Anaerolineae > Anaerolineales > E44-bin32 > E44-bin32. The sequence goes on from DAOWMX010000093.1 coordinate 4,399, forward strand.
ATCGCCTCAACGACATTCATGCCGCGTACAAGATCGATGACCAGCCGCACTTTCTGCGGTGATATCGAGACATATCGAACTTTCGCGCGCACATCGACAGGATCTATCATGCTTCTTCCCTCGTGCGAGTGGTTCTATCTCTCCCAACATGTCCTCGAAAAGTCCGGGTGGGCGCGAATTCCCCCAGCTTATGGCCAACCATATTCTCGGTGATGTAGATAGGCACATGGCGCCGGCCATCATGCACGGCGAGTGTATGACCGACCATTTGCGGGAAGATGGTGCTCGCCCGACTCCACGTTCGGATGACGGTCTTATCGCCGCGCTCGTTCATCTCTTCAACTTTTCTTAGTAACTTCGGGTCAATAAAGGGACCCTTTTTCAATGATCTAGACATTCTTCTTCGCCTCCACCGTCTATTATTTGAAAAGCTAACGGCGACGCTTTGCTCGGTGACGGATAATGTATTTCTCCGTGCGTTTATTCTGGCGCGTCTTCTTACCTAGCGTTGGCTTACCCCACGGGCTTTTCGGTCCGGGCAAACCAATCGGGGATCTTCCCTCGCCGCCACCATGAGGGTGATCGCGCGGGCTCATCGCCGATCCACGCACTGCGGGCCGGATTCCCCTGTGGCGCTTACGCCCGGCCTTCCCCAATTTAATGTTGCCATGATCAGGGTTGCCAACTTCTCCAACGGTTGCGTAGCATGTCTGGCGAACTCTGCGTACTTCGCCTGATGGCAGACGGATTGCCGCATAGGCGCCCTCTTTACCCAGCAACTGTGCTGAGGTGCCTGCGGATCTCACCATCTGGCCGCCACGTCCTTCGCTCAACTCGATGTTGTGAATGGTTGTTCCCAAGGGAATGCTCGCTAGCGGTAGGCTGTTGCCTGGACGAATTTCCACCTTGGGACCCGCAAGAACAGTATCGCCGACCTGCAATCCCAAAGGCGCGAGGATGTACCGTTTCTCGCCATCGTTATAGTGAAGAAGTGCCAGGCGGGCAGAGCGATTGGGGTCATACTCAATCGCAGCCACTTGAGCCGCTATTTCCCGCTTATCCCGCTTGAAGTCGACCACACGAATATGGCGTTTATGCCCGCCTCCGCGATGTCGAACTGTGATTCGCCCCTGATTATTACGCCCTGCATAGCGTTTCCTGGCGATCAGAAGCGAAGCCTCAGGCTTGGTCTTCGTGATCTCCTCAAATGTATGTCCGCTCATTCCCCGGCGACCGGGTGATGTGGGTTTATATTTTTTTACCGGCATTAAAGAACCCCTTCGAACACATCAATATTGTCCCCTGGCTTCAGGGTAACAATCGCCTTCTTGTATCCGCCTCGCCGCACTTGGCGTCGGCGGTTCCGCAAACTGCGCGCCACCTTTGAAGGTCGATTTATGACATTCACGCGCAGGACTGTTACATCAAACATCGCCTCAACCGCTTCTTTGATCTGCTGCTTATTAGCGCTCGAGCCAACTTCGAAAGTGAATTGATTCAGATTACTGCTCTGAAAGCTCGTCTTCTCTGTAATAAGCGGGCGACGCAGGACATCGTATATGGTTGTCATCTCGACACTCCTCAGCTGCCCAGATACGACTGGATCACATCCAGCACGTCCAGCGGCATGACCAGCCGCTCGTATCCCAGCAAATCGCGAATATTCAAATAATTAGCTCGCAATGTTTTAACTTTCTGCAAATTGCGCGCCGACAACTCAACATTGGTATTCTCGCCCGACAGGATGATCAATGTGCTTGACTGTCCGGAGATTCGATCGATCACCTCGATCATTTCCTTCGTCTTCGGCGCAGCCATTGAGAACTTATCAAGCACGATAATCTCATTTTGAGCAGCTTTAACCGACAGCGCAGAGCACAAAGCCGCCCGGCGCATTTTTCGGGGCATTTTCTGGCTGTAATCGCGCGGTCGAGGCGTATGAGCTCCCCCACCGCCAACCCAGATTGGCGAACGGCGTGATCCATGGCGCGCTCGTCCTGTACCTTTTTGACGCCACGGTTTCGCACCACCGCCACGGACTTCGCCCCGCGACTTGGTCTTGTGGGTCCCCAACCGCGCATTGGCAAGCTGTCGAACAAGTGCCTGATGCATCAGATCACGCTTGATCGGCGCTTCAAAGATCTGCGGAGGGAGCTCCGTGGTATCTACTTTCTTTCCTTTAATGTCAATAACGTCTACTTTCATCGCTCGCTCCGGAGGACCTAATGCTTACGCACTTCTTTGATCATGACTACGCTGCCCCGAGCACCCGGTACGCTTCCACGGACACCGAGTAAATTACGCTCAGGGTCAATCAATTCCACGCGAATGTTCTGCGAGGTCACTCTTGCTGTGCCCATGTGTCCCGGCATTTTCTTGCCCTTAAAAACTCGACCTGGGGTTGAGCCTGCGCCCGCTGATCCGGGGGCACGTTCGCGATCAGACTGGCCATGCGTCTTGGGTCCCCTGTGAAATCTATGTCGTTTTATACCGCCGGCAAACCCCTTACCTTTGCTGATGCCGGTGATGTCTACATAATCCCCAATCTGAAAAACGTCTACCTTGAGCTGATCCCCTTCTTTCAGATCTTCAACTGACTTCACCCGGAATTCACGCAGATAGCGCAGCGGCGGCAAATCGTTCTTCTTCAGATGACCCAATTGACCACCTGAGAGATGCTTGGGTTTGGCTTCGCCAAAACCGAGCTGAACGGCTTTATAGTGATCGCGCTTTGGGTGGCGAATGATCGTGACATAACAAGGCCCAGCTTCGATTAGCGTAATCGGGACAATATTGCCCGATTCATCGAAAACCTGGGTCATGCCGACTTTCTTGCCAATAAGCCCTTTCATTCTCTCTCTCCTATTTCAAATTCCTTGACGGGACTGTCAGCCAGGGCTTGGCTGCATCATCCCCGATCACCGTGTAGTAAACCGCCAGGGAAAGGAAGCTCGGGTTGTTGTTCCATTCACCCGTCCGGCTCTTACACAGCCACTTTTCAACTCGTGCACCCTAAGATTCTTCTGTTCTCCGGGGCACTCAAAATCAATTGTTAAATCTTAATCTCAATATCTACACCGGCTGGAAGATTCAAACGCATTAGTGTATCGATCGTCTTCGTATCTGGCTCCATGACATCAATTAAGCGCTTATGAGTCCTAATCTCAAAATGCTCATGTGAATCTTTATCGATGAACGTCGATCGTCGGACTGTGAAGCGTTCAATTCTTGTTGGCAAAGGGACTGGCCCGACTACTTTAGCGCCTGTGCGCTCGGCGGTTTCAACAATTCGCTGCGCCGATGTGTCGAGTACCCGATGATCATATGCCTTCAGCCGGATGCGAATCTTCTGTTTTGCCATTGTCCACCTATTCCAGGATCTCTGTGATAACGCCCGCGCCAACCGTCAAACCGCCTTCGCGGATCGCAAACTTCGAACCTTTCTCCAATGCCACCGGCGTGATCAGCTCCACCGTCAGGTTCACATTGTCCCCAGGCATCACCATCTCCACTCCTTCCGGCATCTCGATCGTGCCCGTCACGTCCAACGTCCGAATGTAGAACTGCGGCCGATACCCATTGAAGAACGCCTTGTGCCTGCCCCCCTCTTCCTTCGTCAGCACATATACCTCACTCAGGAACTTCGTGTGCGGC
>DAOWMX010000328.1 GCA_030642885.1 Anaerolineales bacterium
AGCACCCACTCCTTTTTACGTTTGAGCGCGAACGCCAGGAGCAGCTGTGCATCGAGGGATGGGGTTTCAGAAATGGAAGCGAGAGCCTGACGACCTTGCTTTAGCGCTTCGCTTACTGTTAAGGAAAGACTCAATCCTAGTTGCTCACAGCCTGTAAACGCAAAGCTTCCTCACGGGTGGCAAGTTCGTCGATGAATGCATCGAGATCTCCATCCAGTACGGATGGCAGATTGTGTGAGGTGATGCCAATGCGATGGTCGGTTACGCGCGATTGGGGGAAATTATAGGTGCGGATCTTCTCGGAGCGCCCTCCTGAACCAACCTGTGCCTTACGGCTTGCGTCCTCCTCCGCGTGTTGTTCCTGTACAGCGATATCATACAACCGGGCGCGCATGATACTCATCGCCCGCATCCTATTCTGAAGCTGAGAACGCTCATCCTGGCACTGGACTACCATTCCGGTCGGTAGATGTGTCAGCCTGACTGCCGTTGAGTTCTTCTGGACGCTCTGACCCCCGGCACCAGCGGAGCGATAGACATCCATCTTAACATCCTTGTCCGGGATCTGAATCTCAACCTCATCCGCCTCCGCCAACACGGCGACAGTTGCTGTGGAAGTGTGAATACGGCCCTGTGACTCGGTGACCGGCACACGCTGTACCCGATGAACTCCAGATTCGTATTTCAAACGAGAATACGCCCCTTTGCCTTTAACGAGAAAGGCGATCTCTTTGACGCCCCCTACACCCGTCTCGTTCTGGGAGAGGATTTCGACAGTCCAACTCTTAGCTTCGGCATAGTGGCTGTACATCCGAAACAGATCAGCAGCGAAGAGCGTGGCTTCATTCCCGCCAGTTCCGGCGCGGATTTCAACGATGACATTGCGCCGATCGCGGGGATCGCTCGGCAGCAGCATGGTCTTCAGTTCCCCCTCGAGTTCATCTAACTTCGGTTCCAACCTCTCCAATTCCTCAACCGCAAGTGCACGCATGTCGGGATCATCGGATTCGTTAAGATTCCGGGCTTGTTCAATTTGTTCTATGACGGATTTGAGCTCTTGGTAGGCATTAACGAAGGGTTCCAGCTCTGCTCGTTCTCGGCCAAGCTCGGCCGCGCGCTGATAGTCCTCACCAACCTGGGTGAGTTCTCGTTGAATTTCCTCGAACCTCGCTTCAATTCCCGCTAATTTATCTCTCATCGTCAACACAGAATAAACTCCCACAACATTTGTGGGAGAGCTTTCTGTATTATACCATGCGGACACAGCGGCACCTCTCTATGCGATGTGAATTCCAGCAAACCTTCACAAACACCAGGGAACCAACAGGGATTGAAAGACGTCATGCAAGTAGAAGCGAAAGTAAACAAACGGAGGTTTATCATGCGTCGAAAGGTGTTCCTTCTCCCAAATATCCTTTTGCTGATTGGGCTTCTGCTCTCCGCGGTGCCTGCCTATGCCGATGGCATCATCATCCCCCAGCCACCTATCTGCCACCCCGGACCTTGTCCGCGGCCGATTCCGATCTCTCAACTGGCGATCGTATACCACCATGTTGATGTCGAAATCCGAGACCAGGTTGCGGTAACCCATGTAGATCAAGTCTTTCGAAATGATAACGATTGGACAATCGAAGGCATCTATGTTTTCCCGCTTCCAAAGGGTGCGACGGTAAACGAGTTTACTCTGTGGATCGATGGAGAACCCGTGGATGGGAAGGTTCTAACTAAAGAAGAAGCCCGACAAACCTATGAACAAATCGTGCGCGAAATGCGCGATCCCGCTTTGCTGGAGTACATCGACCGAGAAGCCGTGCAAGCCTCGATCTTCCCCATTCCCCCGGGTGAGGAAAGTAGGATCGAGCTTGAATACAGCGAGATCCTCGAGGCCGATAACGGCCTGATCCATTACCGCTACCCGCTGAACACGGAGAAGTTCTCAACCTTGCCATTGGAAGATGTCGTCATCAACGTCGATGTTCAATCCCAGCAGTCCGTGCGCGCAGTTTATTCCCCGTCGCATGAAGTAGCGATCGACCGGGAGGGTTCGCACCGATTCACGGTTGGTTACGAGGAATTCGACGTCACTCCTGACAAAGACTTCGATCTGTACTACTCCATTTCGAGCGAGGATATTGGCCTTAACCTGCTTACTTTCAAGGAACCCGAGAGCGACGATCCGCATGGCTTCTTCCTTCTGCTCGCTGCGCCGAGCTTTATAAGTGAACAGAGTGAGAGCGTAGCCAAGGATGTTCTTCTCGTGCTCGATAAATCTGGCAGCATGGATGGGGAGAAATTCCGCCAGGCACAGGATGCGCTCCGCTACGTCCTGAATCACCTCAATCCCCAAGATC
>DAOWMX010000195.1 GCA_030642885.1 Anaerolineales bacterium
ATTGATTTGACGGATGCGCATATGTTATTCGCGGCATCCTGTGTTTGCCATCCATCAAGCTTGAATGGGTGGGTCACCGAAGCAATGCCTAACGATAAATGACGGCGGCGCCATACCCAACAACAGAATCGAAGTCCATCGTCACATCGCCGGAAGTCGCATGTTGCACGACCTTTGCTTTATCCGCGCCGAGATCCTGGGCTGCCCAGAGAGCGGCAGCGATTGCGCCACGCCCGCAGGCGAATCCTGTTCCCTTCTCTTCTAAGGAGAGAACCCCTTGCGGGTCGAAAGCTTCGATGCGGGCCAGCACTTCAGAATCGAAGCGTTGGGCAATTGCTTCGGGGTAAAAGTGCGAGAGGTCTGAGCTGGCAATGATAACCGCCTTCGTCCCTTCTAGTATTTTCCCCAGTGTATGGCCAACAGCCATAACGGCTTCTAACCCTTGATCGTGAAGCATAATGGGCAGCAGCCGGAAGGGATGATCAAACACCCGTTGTAGGAATGGTAATTCGATCTCGATTGAGTGTTCGCTGTCGTTCCGTACCTGTACCAGTTCGATCCTGTAGTCCTGTTCTAAGTTCTCCTGGAATCTGTTTAGCGACTCAGTGTCCACCGGGATGGCGCCGAGAGGAGTTGTATAGGCATCGTGCCCGGTGGTCAATACTCGACCTTGTGCAGGGGTGTGCAGCGGCGAGATAACGGCGACCGTCTCGGGCGTGAGGTTTTCCAGATGCCGGAAGGCATAGGCAGCCACTTGACCCGAATAGCGGTGCCCCGCGTGGGGGGCGATGATCCCGATTACATCGCCGTCCAGGGGCTGGATAGTGGCGGCGTTTAAATATTGATCAATCGATTGGGCGAGTGCATCTGCGCTGCCTGGGTACCAGGTCCCAGCGATGGGGGAAGGCCGGATATCAACCGGAGTTTCATTCTCATCCACGACAATCAGGATTGTAGCACAAACTTCACCTGCTCAAACGGTTACATATTTCCGGGGAGAGAGGGAGGGGGTGAGATGTGTTCGGAAATCAACCATCGACTTGACAATAGAACAATAGTTCTGCTAGAATAGAACACCCGTTCTAAACCAACCGAGCGGGGCGCTGGAGGTGGAATATGGAAGGGGCGTTCTACAAGCAGGCATATTTAGAACAACAGGCAGATCAAATTGAGTTGGCGCTGAACGAAATTAAGGTGCCCGCGCGTGTGGAGGGAGGCGTGGTGAAAGAGGATCGTGTCCGCTACCATCTTGCCCCGGCAATCGGTTCGCGCGCGGATGACCTCATGCAGGCGATGGATCACGTATCCGCATCACTGGGCGGCGTCGACGTCAGGTATATCTGGGAAGCACAAGAGCAAACGATTGAGGTCGCGTTCTCGCGCGGCAAGGAACTGCGCTTGCTCCCGTTGATGCATTCATTAGACGGATTGCAGGCGCTGCAGGCAGTCGTGGGGATGGAAGCGAATGGAAGACCCTTGCTGCTGGATTTCACACGCAAGAACACCTGGGATATGTTCATCGCCGCGCCGAAGGGCGCCGGGAAATCCGAACTCTTGCGGGCAGTTCTTGTATCGCTCGCGCTAACCAGCCGCCGATCCGAAGTGAACTTCATCGGCATCGATCTTAGTGGACGGGAGCTTGCGATTCTGGATGCGCTGCCGCACACGCTCTCAGCCGTCGCAACGGACGCAAGCTGCGCTGTGGAACTCCTGCTTTGGGTATGTGAAGAGATCGAGCAACGTCGTTTCTCGGGCTTTAGCAAACCGCACCTGGTTCTTTTCATCGACGATCTAAACCACTTGCTGCGGGCAGCGGGAGAGGATGGAATCGGCTTGTTGAAGACGGTCATCGGCGATGGTCAGGATGCGGGAATCCATATGGTCGCAGCCTATTGCCCCCCACTGCAATCCATCGAGTCTTCTCTGCAGCGTTTACCAGGGCTTGTAGAGGCGAGGGCATATCCGCACGATCAAGGGAAGATGACAACATTTGATGGCCGCTTTACCTTCAAGGTGGGCTCGGTCGCAAGCCTCGTCGAAGTCGCCTGGCTCAACGTCCATGATCTTGATGCCGCCGTACGACTCGCGCAAAACGGGTAACGGGTATCAAGCGTCTGGGCGTGAAGGCGCTTGGTGATGAGTGGACCTGAAACGGATCCGATCTCGAGCGTGGAAATACATGGGCATTGGGTGCGTAAAAGTGAATGGATAAAATAAAAAAAATTGTCATCGCCTCTCGAAAAAACCTTGAAATTGAACTCTGGCAAGAATGATGCAAGGAGAGAGGGGAAGAGCGCAAGCGCTTCTTCCCAATCGATGCAGGAACTGGATGGTGGGATGAGCCGTCGGAATGCTTATTTTGTGGTGAGTGTTGATTTCTAGAGCAGTAAATTGCGGTGTACAAAGGTGCATGTGAGCGATGTTTATGGGAGCGTCTGGTTGATGAGAGCAATGGGTATTGGCGAACCGATCCGCATCCTCAAGACGAGCGGGGAATCGCATCCGCTGGAATTCGCCTGGCGAGGTCGGCGGCACTACGTTCGGACCATAGAGGGGTATCGGTCAGACGCAGAACGAAGGGGCAGCAAGGTGCGAGAGAGAAAACGATACCAACTGATTACGGCAGATGGCCTTCATTGCAGTGTTTCATTCGACCTCAATCGAAGGATCTGGCGCATGGAATCCCTAAGCGGGAGAAAGGGAAGGCGAGCGTGAGAGTGGGAATGTTGTGGTTTGACGGCAATCGTGAACTTAAATTTGGGGATCGCATTGAACGTGCTTCCAGGTTTTATAGCGAGAAATATGGGCGGCAACCAAACGTTTGTTTGGTCAACCCGAGGACGCTCCCCCAAGAGGCCCCGGGACATGTGGGCTCACTAAAAATTGGAACCAGTTCTTCTGTCTTGCCCAATCATTTTTATATTGGGATGGGCGAAAGCGGCCGCACTTCGAAGAAGTGAGCACATTGTATGTGAGGAGTCCGCGCAGATATACTCGCTGTGGAAATTATGGCGAGCTAGAGAAGATTTGGACAAAGGGGTATAGACACGCTTACGCTTGATTTGATGTGGCAGCTATGAATCCCTCCAGCGCCGCATCCAAGTTGATCGTGCTGTTCTTCACCGAGATATCGATGGCAAGCAATTCGTGGTAGATGCGCTCGAGTTCTGAGGCGCTAAAAGCGCGCGCCTGCGAGGTAATCTTCTGGGCAACGAACTTTGGGAGGTTGAGAACGCTGGAAACCTCTTTTCCCTCCTCCAGGGCAGATTGGGTTTGGATGAGCAATCGGAATTGACGGATAATCATCGCAAACACATAGAAAGAGTCTTCCTCCGCCAGGACGCTGTGAAGGTATCGATTGGCGTCGCTCATGCGGCGCTCTCCGACTGCATCGACCATCGCAAAAATGTTAGTCTGACCCCTGAAGGGCGTTAGTTTTTCAACATCTGCCAACTCGACCGGGCGCTCATAATTAACATAATCCAGCAGTTTGACGATCTCCTGATGGGCCAAATAAGGATCATCCATCACCGATTCAGCCAGCAGACGGGCAGCGTCCACAGACATCGCTCCGCCTAGCGAATGGCACCGTTCCTGAACCCAGGAGATGAATTGCGCGCCGTGTGGTGAGCTGAACTGCCATATCTTGCCCAGATCGGGATTTGCATCAACCCAAGACACGAGAGGAGAAGTTTTCTTCTTAGATTTGCTGCCTTTTGATTGAATATTCTCGATGATGACCAGCGCCGTGGAATCAGGAAGACGGTCGAGCAGGGCCATTAAGAACTCCCTTGAATCCTTCAATTTCAGGACATCCTGTGCATTGTCCAGGACAACAATCCGGCGCGAGGAGAGGAAAGGAACGGACATACAGGCCTCTTCGAATGCGCCGCGGTCCAGATGGTCCCCAGAGAACTGTTGCGTGTTCATATCCGCGACTGTTGTGTCACCGATTTTACTGCGCAAGGTGGCGACAAATTCAGTGATTGCAAAGCGATCATCGCCAACAAGAAGATAGACTCTTGGGGGAGGTTTGGTCATAGCGTCAGTTCTTCGTTAGGATGTGGTAGGCAGGATTCGAGCTGGTATGGATACGCCGTATCGAGAAAATCTCAAGCTGCTCAGGATCACCTTGTGTGGTGATGTGTTGCTGAATAGAGAGACCGAGAGGCTGAGAAACGATCAATGCCAAGAGCGTGGCCGCGATTGCGAGTGGAAGGCGTTCAGCGCGACGACGCCAGTTTTCATGCTCACTGCCCATTAGTGTTAGGAAGGAAGCAGTGCCGGCGAGAATCGCGGAAGTCACGAGATTTGTTCCGCAGTTGGGGTGGATTGCCAGTTGGTGCTCGCCATTGCGAAGTCTACGGAGAGCTTCCTGAATCGCCGACTCCAGCGCTTCGACAGGTACATCCCCGTACAAGAAAAAACCCTGGGTATTGGATCGTCCAATAAGCTTGCGATTTGGAAACTGCTGGCTAAGTATGTGAATCGTCGCATGCTCAAGAGCATGATTACGGCGAATTCTGGAGAGTGCGGGAAGATTACGAAGAGTTTGAAGTTGATCTGTCACTTCGGGCCTCAGGAGACGAGTGATGGCATTATACACTGGGTCCAACGTTGCGCTGCGCGGCTCTGCATGGATGACAATCACCGGTGTA
>DAOWMX010000110.1 GCA_030642885.1 Anaerolineales bacterium
ACAGCCTGGAAGATGGAAACTCACGGCATCGGCTATCCAGGGGAGTTGATCGGTGAATGGCTGCGGGAGGCTGATTTCGCTCACGTCAGCAATGAAGTATCGTTTTCCGAATCATGCCCTCCCCCAGACCCATCTCAAGAGAGTTTGCGATTCTGTAGTAATCCTGCATACATCGGGCTCCTAGAGGAAATCGGAGTGGAACTGGTCGAACTATCGGGAAACCACAATCTCGATTGGCGTGAGGAAGCATATTTCTACAGTCTGGACTTGTATCGGCAACGTGGTATGAGATATTTCGCAGGGGGTTCTGACCTGGAGGATGCACTAGAGCCTGTTCTCCTCGAGCATAATGGGAATCGCCTGGCGCTTCTCGGCTGCAATGCAGCCGGTCCGGGTTTTGCACTAGCAAAAGAGGATCGCCCCGGTGCAGCGCCATGCACCTCGGAGTTGATATGGGAGCGTGTTGGGAACCTTGTGGATGAGGGGTACTTACCTGTTTTCACTTTCCAATGGGCAGAAAATGTGCGAGTTCTCCCAGCACAGCAGGAAGACTTTCGGAAGGCTGTAGATGCGGGTGCGGTAATCGTAAGTGGAAGCCAAGCGCATCAGCCGATGGGATTTGAATTCTATGGCGAAGGATTTATTCATTATGGGTTGGGTAATTTATTCTTCGATCAAATGCAGGAACTGGCGATGCGGCAGGAATTCATTGACCGGCATGTGTTCTACGATGGCCAGCATATCAGTACGGAACTGCTGACCGCTTTGCTTGAAAACTATGCCCAACCGCGGCCGATGTCGCCCTCTGAGCGCAGCGCATTACTCGAACGGATCTTCGCGGCCAGCGGCTGGTAGGGAAACCCGGGAATAGCGCCAGAATTGATTCGCACCCTCGAGGACTGAATAATGGGTCCAGAGGGTGCGATTTTGTTTTGTAAGATGTTGATGATCTAACCCTAAGCTGAATAAATGTTTTAGCCCAACGCTGCGCTGAGCGCCTTCCCGGCTTGAGCGGCTTGGGTCTCCAGTTGCGCCAGTTCATCGAGCCAGCTTTGGGCGGATTCCCGATCCGAGACGCTGCCGGCGTTGATCTTGACGTTGAGCCCTGCGGCTTGCAGGCAGGCATTTGCCATCGCGCCGGCAGAACCCGCATCGCTAAGGGCGTTTTGGTTTCCTTTCTCTGCGACTTCAGCTGCGAGGGCGAGCACTTCAACGGCATCACGACATACCTGCAGCGGTACTTCCGCGGCGACATGCGTGGCACGTTCGATCTCTTCTGTACGAGCGGTCTTCTCCTGCGCAGATTTCTTCGGCATCCGGAAGGCAGCCATGACAGAATCGAAGGCCTGGGCGTCGAGCGTCACTGCATTTTGGAGTGCATCTCGCAGAATGTCAGCACGCGACGTGATTTCCTGCATTCGTTCCTCAACGTCAGTGAACTTCTTCTTGCCGGCCGTAAGACGAGCGACCATGGCAACTAGAGCGGCGCCCATTGCGCCAGCGAAAGCGGCGGCGGAACCACCGCCGGGTGTTGCCGATCCTGCTGAGATGTTATGCAGGAATACATCTTCATCGCGCTCCTCGCTATCCATTGCTGCGAAGATGCGGTTCTCGAGGACCTGGTCGGGTGAAAATTGGTCGAGCTGTAGATACCACTGTGCAGCATCGACGAGCGCGGCTTGGGGTATCAAGCCCACCAACTCGGAATTCACAATCGAGACGCCGTAGCGATTTGCTTCACGACGGATGAGTTCCACAACTCGGGCGACTGGAGTGCGAGTGAAATCAGTGAGGTTCATGGAGACCTGCGCCCGACCTTCGACAAGCATTCCCAATGCTTTCACAAAGCGTAACCCGCCGGAAGAGTGCCTCACCGCACGCCCGATGTTTTGTGCAATGGCGACATCGTCCGTGGAGAGATAAACATTGAAAGCAACCAGTGGAGCTCGAGCGCCAATGACGGTCGCGCCGGCTGGCCCTAACTTCTGGGGACCGAAGTCAGGTTTCTTTGTGGGATCGCTTTCAATCGTCTCCTTTAAACCCTCATATTCGCCGCGACGGATGTTCTCTAAATTCTTTCGCTCGGGGCGGGTTGCGGCTTGCTCGTATAAATAAGTGGGAATGCCAAGCTCCTCTGCGACGCGCTGGGCAAGCGTTCGTGCAAGCTCAACGCACTCATCCATTGTGACCCCGGAGATGGGCACGAAGGGGATAACATCGGTTGCGCCGATGCGCGGGTGTTCGCCTTTCTGTTGATCCAGGTCAATTTTCCCTGCAGCCGTCTTTATCGCTTCGAAAGCGGCGTCGGCTACTTCGGCAGGGGAACCAGCGAACGTTATCACAGAGCGGTTGTGATCTGGGTCGATGTGGCGATCGAGGATGTAAACACCGCGCACACTGCGGATGGTGTTCTCGATCTCATCAACGACCTCGACGCGTCGTCCCTCGGAAAAATTTGGAATACACTCAACAATTGGCTGCTTCATGGCACCTCGCATGCTTATCTTACGAAGATTATAGCCCAGTTATCTCTCTGGAATGTGTCTCCAATCATAGTTGGGAATACTTGATTCGAAGGGTCGACGACCCTTTAAGCTTGATATGTGTGCCCGATATTCGGATGTTGCCCAATTGGGACCGGAGTGGTATTAATATTATCTGTAATTGTATGGGATGGTTGTGAGCAAAATTAACCAGCGCATGCCTTTGCCTCTTTGCTGGTTGAGTAAAGGGAAAATATCAGAAATGTCAGAGGGTATTTCTTATGAGAAGGAAAGCTGAATTCATCGTTTTAGGGTTTGTTGCACTCACTGGATTGCTTCTTGCGGCGTGTACTGGTACATCTCAAAAGGTTGATGATCCATCCGCCGATATTGCCTCGCAGCAGCAGGAAGTAGTCGAAAGTGCTCCTGTTGGGAATGTTGAATTTTCAGAAGGAGAGGATGCTGCCTCCGCCCCCGTGCTCCAGGAGTCTGCGTCTGCAGACGTACGACCCACACCACGACCTGAACTTAGCGCCACCGAACCATCAACAGTAAACCTGGCATCGGGCAAGCCGGTGCTCCTTGAGTTCTTCGCGTTCTGGTGACCGACCTGCCAGGCGCTGGCGCCCGTCGTGCACGGGCTTGAAGCTAAGTATGCCGGACAGATTGATTTCGCATACCTCGACATCGACGACCCCAATACGGAGCCTTTCAAACGAGAACTGGGCTACCGCTACCAACCCCACATCTTCCTACTCGACGGAACAGGCGAGATCATCGGGCAGTGGGTGGGGAATGTCGGGGAGGCAGAGCTCGATGCCGCCTTACGGGCAGCGATACCGTAAATCTGGAGATATTCCCAAGTACAAAGGCTCAATCAAAGCGCATTGAAAGCGCAACCGCCTGTGATCGCAAACTGCACAGGCGGTTGTATTTAACTTGGGAATATCCTATTTAAAGCGGCTGCCAAGCAGGATTGTGAGTTGCACCTACTCCTTGCCCAAGACGCGCCGGGCGATGACCATCCGTTGCACCTCGCTTGTGCCCTCACCGATCGTCATGAGCCGTGCATCGCGGTAAATGCGCTCGACGGGGTATTCACGGCTGTAGCCGTAGCTGCCCAGGATCTGCATGGCGTTGCGGGCGACATCCTCGGCCATCTCGGTTGCGAAGAGCTTCGCCACGGCAGCCTCACGGTTGTGGAATTCACCTTCCTGTTTAAGCCAGGCAGCCCTATAAACGAGCAGGCGTGCGGCTTCGATCTGCACTTCCGCATCGGCAATCATCCATTGGATTGCCTGGCGTTCAGCGATGGGTTTCCCGAAGGATTCTCGTTCCTTGGCGTAGCGGATGGCCTCCTCATGTGCGGCCTGCGCCAGACCGACAGAGAGAGCGCCGATGCCGATCCGGGCGGTGTCTAAGTTTTTGAGAGTCTGGTATAGACCCTCGCCCACTTTACCAAGAAGATAATCTTCTGGAACACGGACATTCTCGTATGTAAGGGCGTGGGTAGGTGAAGCACGTACGCCCATCTTCTTCTCGGGTGGGTGGATATGCAAACCAGGAGCGTCGGTGGGAACTACAATCAGACTCAGCGAGCCAGAACCACCGCTTTGATCCGTTCGGCAGAGTGTGATAATAAGTGAAGCCGAGCTCGCGTTGGTGATCCACGCCTTGTTTCCATTGACTACCCACTCCCCTTTGTCCAGTTCGGCGCGCGTCTGAATCCCACCCACCAAATCTGAACCCGCGCCGGGTTCGGTCAACGCCATAGCTCCGAGACCGGGATTGCCCTTGGCCAAGCCGGGAAGCCAACGCTGCTTCTGTTCTTCGGTACCATAAGTCGCGATTGGTGCGCAACCCAAGCTGTTATGCGCCGCTACAGAAAGCGCTGTGCCGCCATCTGCCCAGCCGACCTCCTCAATGGCAATTGCCCCGCTGATCGCGTCGACACTCGCGCCGCCGTAAGACTCCGGAACGTACATACCTAAGAGCCCAAGGGAGGTCATTTTCTCGAAGGCATCTTGATGGATTTCGGCGCGCTCGTCATATTCCCCCGCCTTCGGTTTGACAATTTCGGCGCAGAATTCGTGGACTGCATTTCGCCACATTCGCTGTTCATCTGATAGTTTGAAATTCATCGTCTCCTCGCTGGTAATGGATGGATTGGGGTATGGGTCTGTGTCCAGAAAAGAAAGAGCAGGGTGCTATACCGCTGCTTATTATTGGTTTGCACGATTGCGATTTTCCCACAATTATTTAATTGCATTTTGCCCTGGTCAACTCTACCAAATATGGGCAATCGATTCCTGGTACAAATCGTAACAAAATATGCGCCTGGTTGTGAATATTCATAGCCTTTCAACCGTATAGAACGACGGCGTTTGGGTCCCCTGACCATGGTTTTTCCCCCGGTATGGGCAACTGCCCCAACGCGCCCCAACTACTCGTTCCCCGTAATTCGCGGGTAGAAATATTCCAGCAGATTCTGGGCAGGCTTTCCGTAAACGGATGCGGATTTATCATAGAGCCTTGCGGTCGGATTAAAACCGCGGACGTAGAAACCGGTGATTTCATCTCGTGCAAAAGCGCCCAGAATTACGGCGTTAATCGCCTCTGTCTGTGCGAGTAGATCTACGGCCAGGTCCGGATCGACTTCACTGCCAGCGGCGAAGCTCCCGGGATCACGGCAGCTTCCATCTGGCGCAGGTGGACAGGAATTCGCACTTCCTTCTAGCGAGAGATATTCCACACTTAAAGTGACCGGCTTTCCCTGTAGGCCCGGCTGGACCAGAAGCCAATCGAAGGTCTGGTCCACGGTTGTTTTCAACGTATTGAATTCTGTTGATCCATCCCGGGATAGCGGGATCCGCCAATAAATGCTGATCTCGTCCATTTGCTCCACAAACGGGGGCAGATCAAGCGAATCGATCTGCAGCTCAACTTCTACAGATATTTGACCGGAGAAGCGTTCGCGAATTTCGAGAATCAGCTCTTCCCATCGCACGCCGGCGTCATTGGGCACTCCTGAGGAGGAACCGTCCGCAAGTTGGCCGGAGGGGAGGCCGGGAGCGATGTCGTGGGTGTTGATGATCAGTTTCTCGACCCCCATCTCGTCAGCGTACTCAGCGAAGGTGAGAAGGAAAGACCTATACTCTTCGAACCATAGGTTCCACCAGACGTTATCTCTCGCCGCTTCCTGCCACCATGTTTCTATGTTGCCGGATTCAACCGAGATCGTTGGGCGGAGATTCACCTGCATATCAAGGGCTTTTGCCTGTTGGACCCACTCCCCGAGCTCGTCCTTGAACGCGGCGCGGCCGGGATCAAACGAGATCAGCGGGAACGGGTTCTTTTGTGTGATCAGCCAGCGCGGGGTAAGCGTAATCGCGTTGACGCCGATCGAATTGAGGTCATGGATGCTATTGGGCACGGACGTCTTCCATGTTGGGGTATATCCAGGCAGGAAGTCAACTCCGGCTTCAAACCCCTGTCGTGGGAGGATCGCCTGACTCGTGATGGATGGGTGAGGAGAGTTAGTCTCCAGCCACTTCCAGGCGATAACTTGATCGTGGATTTCAACGTCGCCTTGCTCGAGATCGAGTGCGCGCCCTGTCGACATAGGTCCTGCTGTGTCTTCGTCATCGGCGCTGCTGCATTGAAGATTGCGACAATAGCGGTATTCCACAACTCCGGCGAATTTCAAAGGTCCGTGTAACTCATACGCCCATTCATGGGGTGCGATCTGCTGCATAGGTATTGGCTCGAACCAGGAGCCCGGTTTGAACTGCAGACTAACCCCCTCCTCGGGCGGAGTGTTTTCGGGGACTTCGACGTGGAATCGTAGACTTGAATCCCCACTCGAGCTCCAATTCATCACAGTGTCACGCAGCGTTGTCTCTTGTTCAGGGATGATCACCTGGCGAGTTACGAAATGACCTCTGTCATCCCGCTCGGCATTCCACAATCCATCACCCAGCGTGTACTTATAGCGGAGGTCGGTTCCGCTATAGAGTGTTAGGACCGCCAGGTAGTGGGTTGGATCAATTTGAACCAGGGATGGCATATGGGGCGTGGATGTGCGGATGTTTCCCAGAAGATCAACGAAGCGATTTCCGAGTTGTGAGATGTTTCCGGTAAGGTGGATTGGTGCGTTCGGGATGTGATCCTCGGGAACGGTAACCTGGAAAGTTATGTGAACCGGAGTTGCCGCCTGGAGAGAGAAAACTACCGGTGTACTTGAATCTGCAGCCACCTGTGCGCCCTGCTGTACGGATCTATATGCCCCATTTGGGCTGAAAAGGGTTACATTGTGGAGGCCGGTAGGGAGGTCATCAAGGCGGAATTTCCCTTCACCATCGCTAAACGTGATCAGACCGCCCGCGCTGACAGCAATCTCGGGGACACCATTCCCTGTGGAAGCGTCCAGGACCTCGCCGATGATGCGGCCAGTCCTTCCTTCAAAGGGCACATCAGACCACCCTGCGATCACATCGTCGATTTGCACTGGTCCGCTTACGAGCGCCACCCGTGTTCGGATAGACTCGAAGTTTGCATCTACCTCTCGTGCTTCGGCTGGGGATCGGCGGGCGTAGCGATAATAGAGGAGCGAACCGATCGTGGATGCGATCTTCACCTGCCTTCGTCCGTCACTTGCTGAGTCCATTGGAATTGAATAGGTGTTGTAGTCCAGGCCGGTCACTGGATCGAGGAGAACGAGTTCAATACCAGAGTCTGAGTCAGTCGCCGCCGGCAGGACAACTGTAAATGTGACCTCAGCCGAAGGAGAGGGGGTGGCGTTGCTGATAGGAACCGGCGATGGCAGCACTACGGGCACGGAGGTTGCTGGTAAT
>DAOWMX010000254.1 GCA_030642885.1 Anaerolineales bacterium
CGCGAGAATGCGATTGCCCTGGTACTTACCATTAGGGGGCTGAAGGGGATTGAAGTCTGGTATATAATCATAGGCTAATGAGGACGTTCTGATATGCACCAGCCGGTATTAGTTTTGAATGCTAATTATGAGCCGCTCAACATCTGCTCGACGAAGCGGGCTATTGGGCTATACCTGACCGGCAAAGCGGAGATGCTATTGAATGGCCGCGGCTATATCAGAACGGTTCGCCAGAATTACCCCAGGCCATCAATCATACGCCTGGGATATATGATCAAACGCCCTTATCCCCGTGTGCGGTTGACAAAGAAAGAGGTTTTTCGCCGTGACTCACACACCTGCCAATACTGCGGAGAAAACAGCAACCACCTGACCATCGATCACGTAATCCCCCGCCACCGCGACGGGGAGTACAGATGGAATAATCTTGTAACTGCATGTCCGAAATGCAATCTGAGGAAGGGTGGGAGGACATTGCGTGAAGCAAACATGCGCCTTAAGCGCGAGCCTGCTGAACCTCGTGCAACGGCAATTTATCTCTACGGCACCTATCTAAAACAGAATGAAGAGTGGGAACCTTATCTCCAAGGTTGGTAACCTATAGCGTTTCAAGAAGTGCAAGCAATCCGCCGGCAACTACCCCATGACCCCCAGCGATCACCGGAATCGGCGATTCCATAACCGCGACTGTGAGGTTACGGAGAGCTTCGTCGGAGATTTGTTCGGGCCAACCAAGGTCGGCAGCAAAACGATCAGCGGCGCTCGGCCAGGTTCCCCTCGAACCCATCCACACCCTGGTATCCCAGATGACTGCATCTGACATCTGACCTAGCCTGGCGAGAAAGCCGCTGGGCTGCAATTCATCAACCACGTCGGCAATTAACGATTGCACCTCCCCCCGAGCCAATCGCTGACTCGCGACCATCCCCCGCTCTTCACCATAGATCCGCACCCAGATTTTTGTCCGCTCTTCCAGTTCTTTCCAAACTGCCGATGATGCTCGTCCGATAATAGATAAAGTACTTGCTGGTGTTTGGAGAACGCGTCGCAGGTTTGAAATGCTGTCCAGCCAGGGTTGGTTTGTTTGACTGAGAAAGTCGCGACAATGTCTGCCAATTCTGGGATGATCGTGTAGAAGTATTAAATCCGCAGGTGTGTCTATATCCAGCCGAGAACTCGCAGACGGCGGCAATGCGCGAACATCGAATTGCGCTTCCTGCTGCATCACCCACCCTAACGGATTATCACTTGGTAGTCGTGACTTAATCTCATCAATGACACTTGTGTGGTTAAAGACTGCCCAATCTGAAGAGTACAGGTTATTGACAATAGCCATTGGCGTTTTCTGCCGCAGGATCTGCTCGAAGACTTGCTGCAATTCTTTTCCCCCCATCAGCGGAGCACTCGCTCCTCCAAAGTACGCGAGCCGGTCTAGATGGTATTCTGAGATTATCTCTGCTAAGACATCTCCAAAGTGGAAGGGTTCTACTGATGATTGAATTTGGTCGAATCCCATTTCCTGCAATGCCAATCGATCCGTCTCTTCGTGAGCAAGAAGTAAACATGGACCTGCAAGAGGATTTGCCTTAACTCGCTCAGCCAGATCACAGGCTGCAGCCAGTCGGCCAGCAGCGACCCAGGCTTCCGCTTCAGATGAACCCTTAGGCGGCAGCATGAGAAGAACGGGGATTTTATCGTCCATAGGATAGTCAGCAGGAGTCAACGGAGGAAGCGTCGACTCCCAAAGAATTTCCGTTATTTGTTCTCAGTTTCGATGAGTCCAAGGGTTCCATCCCTTCGTCGATAGAGAATATTAACCTGGCTATTTACAACATCGAGGAAAATAAAGAAATCTTCATGCCCCAAGAGTTGCATCTGCTCAACCGCTTCGCTCTCATCCATCGGGATTAGGAAATGACGTTTTCGCCGTACAATCATCTCTGAGTCAGAATCCTCCTCTTCAGTAAGAGGAGGCTCATAAGAAGCTACTTCTGCTGCCGATCTGCCATCTCCGCGACTTCTCCAATGGCGGCCCTTGTAGCGCTCGATCTGACGATGGATCTTATCCAGCACAAGATCAACAGAGGCGAACATATCATCCGTTCTCTCCTCTGCGCGCAGCACCACCCCCTTGCCCCGGATGGTTAATTGTGCGACCTGGCGATCCTTCGCGTTACGAGCGGTTTTCGCATGGGTCAAGTCCACTTGGGCTTGGTCAATGATATCCAGATATCGATCCAGCTTCGCAACCTTTTTCTCGACGTAATCGCGCAACTTGTCGCTGAGCTCCATATTTTTGGCGTTGATTTCAATTTGTACAGCCATTAGCAACCCCTTTCATGTCGTTGACGTACACGGATTTGCATATCATGCTCTTCCAACAGTTAAACAAAAAACCTGCGCTGCCCCCGCGTTAAGGAGTGCGATAGCACAGTTTTTCAGCGTAGCCCCGGATGTCAGCAAATCATCTATGAGAACGATTGATCGACCTTGAACGATGCGTGAGTCGGCCCGAAAAGCACCTTCAACATTTACTTGGCGCTCTTGACTATCCAAGCCCACTTGCGACCGGGTCTCCCGCATCCGTTCGAGTGCGTTAGTGAATAAATGTAACTTCAATTCTTTTGCGAATGAAGTAGCGATCAAAGTAACCTGATTATACCCTCTTTGCCGTAGCCGCACATCAGCCAGAGGAACCGGAATCACGCAATCTGCCATCCATCCCGTTCGATGGTAAACGCTGACCAACCAGGATGCCATCTCGTCAGCAAGCGCTTGATCAGATCGGTACTTCAATTTTAATATTGCGGAACTAAGCGGTTTATTGTAATGAGCGAAGGATCGTACGTGAATGCGATTTGGCCAATCCTCACAAATTAAGCAAAGTTTTCCTTTCTCGATGGGAAAACCACAAGCAGAGCAAGAGCGGCCTTTTGGTGGAATGATGCGATCATTGCAATCATCACACCATACCTTGCCATTCACGTTGCAGCCTGCGCAACGCGGGGGAAAGATCAAATCGATCGTCTGCTTGAGCCAGTACGAAAACCAGCCTAGGTTTTGGTGAGAAATGAGTCGCTTCACCGGGCACCCCTCCCCGAGTTAGCAGAAGCGAGTGTGGCGTCCCTAAAACATAATAGCCGCCATTGGGGAAGTTACGAGCAGCAACGCAGCCGGACCGAGCAGGATCAACATGATCGAGGGAAAGATAAGCAGTGCAATCGGGAAGATCATTTTGATCGGCGCTTGGTGAGCTTCCTCTTCCGCCATCTGCCGCCTGCGTACACGCATCTGATCCGATTGAATCCGTAGCACCTTCGCCATGCTCACACCAAGCTGTTCAGACTGAATGACGGCTGCCACGAAGCTTGTGAACTCCGCAACATCGAGCCGATCTGCCATATCACGCAATGCTTCCCTTCGCAATTTTCCAAGCCCGATCTCTTGGATTACCCGCCCAAACTCCAAAGCGAGTTCGTCTTCCCATTTCTGATTCACCTTGCGCATCGCTGCATCAAAACCAAGGCCAGCTTCAACACAGATCGTCAACAGGTCAAGAGCATCCGGAAGTCCGCGGAAAACAGCTTTCTGCCTGGCCGAAACCTTGCTTGAAAGCCATAAATCCGGTAGAAAGTATCCGAGCGCCATAAAGAGCGCCGAGATTCCTAAACCCTGAAGCCAATTACGCCCTGAGATCGAGAAAACCAAGAATAGC
>DAOWMX010000233.1 GCA_030642885.1 Anaerolineales bacterium
AGATTAGCGGCATGCATGATGTTTACAGGGCGAGAATCTCAAGTTACCGAATTATTTATGCCATCGATTGGGAGAAAAAGGAAATCAACGTGATAAAGATTGCAAAAAGGTCGGAAGGAACTTACAAAAAGTTACGAGGGTTCGGATGAATCGATCAATTTCTATGTCACCGTCACCGCAACCAAGAACAACAGTGAAATCGCCGGGGGCAAGCGACGAGGAATTCTACACAA
Organism: Anaerolineales bacterium; assembly: GCA_030642885.1. Taxonomy (GTDB): domain Bacteria; phylum Chloroflexota; class Anaerolineae; order Anaerolineales; family E44-bin32; genus E44-bin32. The sequence continues at coordinate 234 of DAOWMX010000233.1, forward strand.
ACTGATAGCAATTGAACAAGGAGAGTAGTTCCCCATGGACACAGAAATCATAAATCAACATCTAAAATGGATCAAATCGATCGAATCTGAGTACCAGTACGTTGAGCAGGAGTCAGAAGAGTTCGATGCATTCTTTGAGGTCGCCGGTAATGTCAGTGGTGCCACTGTCGGAATGGCTGTAGGCGGTTGGGTTGCCAGCAGTGTTCTCGCCGCAGTCCTCAGCAAAGCTGGCTCGATCGTTGACGAAAAATTGGGGCTATGAGATGATGTCAGTAACAGCTCAGGTCGATTATGCCTATTGCGGCTCCACGAGTTTCATCCCTTCGAAAAAGATACTCCGGATCGCCGAGATGATCAAAGAGGTGAGGAAAGGTTCAAGAGATCCGGTTGCACGAAAGAAAGCATTCGAACTTGCAAGAGATGTGTGCAGTGCTCCGCTTAACATCAAGGGAATGCCTGACTCCGATCTCCTTGAAATTGCGGATGCGATCTTTCTGTGGGTGCAGGACCGGATCGCCTACATCAACGATCCGGCAGGCGAGTACTTCCAGCCAGCTGCACGGACACTGGAGGTCGGCGCCGGCGACTGTGACGACCAGTCCATCCTGCTTGCCGCAATGCTCGGGTCAATCGGGTTTGAGCCGATTCTTGTAATCCTTCCGGAGCATGTGTATGTTGAGCTGCCGGCAGGGGCAGGCGAGACACCGTTGCCAATGGACGCAACCGCTCCATCCGCCGCGTTCGGAACGCTCCCGGCAGGCATGGTGGAACACTTCAAGGAGAAATACGGGCTGAATGTGGCGGATTACCTGCGAATACCGATCGCGGATCATCTGATCGTGACAGCGAAAAAACAGGTGGTAACGACAAAGACCCCGCTTCAGATGGCGATGTATCTTGAGAAGAAGGCGGCAGAATCATACAACGAGGGGGATTATCAGGCTTCCGAGCAGCGATTTACCAAAGCTGCGAAGATGTATCGCGATGCAGGACTCCATGCAGCGTCGAACGATTCCAGAGAGGGGCTTTTCGCGAGCAGCGATTTCTGTATGGGCTGGGCGCATCTCACACGGGTAATACATCTGGTTTCAGACCGGAAGCACGACGACCTCCACCTGCTGCAATCAGAGATCGATCAAGCCGGATCCTGTTTTGGGATTTGCAAGCCGCATTTCGAGGAACACGGTGCTGCGGGGGTTGCAAATGAGGTGGGTGCACTCGAAAGCATTCTCTCGGGTCATCAGGAGACGCTGCTTGCTGATTTTCTGATGCATAGCGGGGATCGTGATGCGGCATTGCGGCATTATGCGAAGGCGAAGACCGGACTCTCCGGGCTGAGGGGTCATGTGAAGCAGGCACTTGCCAGTTTACCTCGTTATGATGATGTACCGCAAGCACATGAGGGGGCGGTTGAGAGGGCTAAGATGCCGACGCATGAAGAAGAGGATCAAGAGGATCTTTCAGAGAGGTTTGACATATCGCCGGACGACATGAGGCAGGTGTGGGAGCGGTTGGCTGATGCAACCGGAGAGCGGCTCAGAAAGGAGTTCCTGACGTTATCGCTTGAGACTGGTATTCCGACTGGCGTACTTGAAACGATTCACAGCCGGGCGGCCGAGATACTGCTTAAGGTTGATCATCCGCATCCGCTGGATAGATATGGCAATGCTGTGCGGGTTCATCCGGAGGTGATGGAGCGGCTGGGTCTGCAAAGGATTGGTCGTGCGAGAATCGTGTTTGGTGGGCGGGAGCATGTAGTGACGGTTCAGCCGCTGGATGGTGAGGGTCTTCTGGACGTGATCAAGGTCAATCGGATGGTGCGTGATGCGCTGGGTTTGGGGGTTGGGGATATGGTTCGGCTTGAGCGTGCGTCTGGTGGTGGGGTATTTTGAGGAAGTGGGCGAAGTCGAAAATGGCTAATGAGGTTAGGTATATTGTGCTGCAAGGGCATTCTGTGGCAATGGTTGATGCTCTGAGGAGGGGGGATAAGGCATCTTTAAGTAAGGTGTGCGACCACAATTGCATAAATTAAAACCGATGGAAAATCAGTAGAGAGACAGAAAAATGGTTAAAGAACTCACCGAAGAGGAAATGCGGGAAGAGATATTAAAAGATCCCGAACTGAGGAAGATTTGGGGTGCTTTAAAAGATATAGTCCCGGAAGCGGTCGTAGAATACAAGAAAAGGAGAGCGCATGAGCGTTCTACTGATAACTGAGACCAATTGGCTGCAAAACCTCGTGCTGGTGCAAGATTCTGCATCCGCATATCTAATGAGGCTCGCACGAACTGAAATAATCGAGATTGCAGTCCCTGAATACTCGTTTCATGAGGCAGACGGATCGTTGAACAGAAAGCATAATAAACGGGCTTACAAAGTTGATGAGGCTTTATCACTGCTTGGTCAGATATCGCAGACCGAACATTATAGAGAAATGTGTGAAAGCGGTAGATATGTCCTAAAAGATCTAAAAAAATTGATGATAAGCGATAGATCGGAAATTAAAAAGGTTTTAGGCAAGATTGAGTCGATGGTTCGGGTAATACCTTACACAAGCGATGCTTCAACAAGAGCGGAGATGATATTTGAATCGGCAAGTCCCCCATTTAAGGAGAGTGATTGCAGGATTTATGCGTCCATTCTGATGTTTGCTGAGCAGGTACAGGAAGAGTTATGATCGGATCATGTTTTACACCGAAGACAGAGAAGATTTTGACCATCCTGAGATTCACGATGAGCTTGGGGGTCTGTCTGTTGAGCTTCTGTTCGATTCCGGGATGTGCGTTAAGAGGGCGAGGGGATAGAGGCTGATTGATAAGACGCGGTCAATTGCATGAACGAAAGCGATATAATATGGGCGTATGGCGAGACGATCTTCGGGCGTGGTCTCGGGTACTTCCGGGAAGGGCGAGTTACGAACGTGATAAAGTTCCGCGGGAGGCTGATTGGAGAGGTTTCAGGGACTCATGGGTATACGACCGAGGTGGATCTGAACGATCTGGGCTGCGACTGCTCCTGCCCTTATGGGGGGAATTGTAAGCATGGTGTTGCTGTGCTCCTCCAGTACTCGGATGGCGGGTATGTCGATTGCGATGAGATCATGGAACGGGTGGAGGAGATGGATCGAGACGAACTCCTAAAGGTTGTGGAAGAATTTGTGCGCCTGAACCCCGCGAGCTTGATGTATCTGCACGTCCACCCGGCGAGAGGCGGGGAAGGAACGGATGAGGCGCAGACCAAAGCACTGGACAAGCAGATACGATCGATGCTGCGGCGTATTGTGGATTATGGGTACGCGGATAAGGGATTTGCAGACGATCTTTCAGGATTAATACGATTCAATGAGGCACTGCTCACGAAAGAGCAGATCTTCTACATACTGGAGTTTCTTGTGAACAACTCTGAGGAGTATGGGTGTTTTTACGACGATTATGCGGATGATTACTTTGGCGATGAGATATTCGAGAACCTGTGCGACGCGCTTGTGGGGCAGGGGCTGGAAGCTTCCGACTTTGGACGGTTGAAAGAGCTACGAGGGGCGGATGATTATGATATGCTCGGTCCGTTCGTCTATAGGATGGCTGAGGGGGATAATGGGAATGTTTTAGTTGAGTTTAGAGAATGTATCCGGGAATTTCTGAATGAACAGACTTATGTGGAGTTTCTGATGAACTGCGGACTCGTTGATGAAGCGAGGGAGTTAATTGAGGAGGGGGAGTCTCTGTTTTATGAGGACCGGTTCAGGTCGTATCTGCGGATTGATAAGGGGGCTGCGATAGAGTTTGCCCATAGAAAAGGGTTTTATTCCAGTTTG
>DAOWMX010000053.1 GCA_030642885.1 Anaerolineales bacterium
CCTTCTGCATCCACATGACGACCCATGAAAATTTGCGCTACTCGCACAAGTACATCACGAAGTTTTCCACTCTCAATAAACCAGAAATCCAGCAAACCGTCGTCAACCTTGGCGCCTGCTGCTAAGTCAACCAAACCGCCAGCATATGCAGGAATATTTGAGGCGACTGCAACCAGGTATCGTCCTTCAAATTCGTCCTTGTCTGTCCGAACCTTTAAATCCATCCCTTCCCACCCAATTGCATTCCATAAAGCCAATGTTGCGTAATGGACCGTCGCAAACGCTTTCTCCCAACGCTCCCGCGGTTCAATGCTGTTGACAACCTGTGCATCCAGCCCGACGCCAGCCCACAACAGGAATGCCTGACCGTTACACACTCCGACATCCACGGAACGGACATCTCCGACGGCTAATCTCTCAGCTGCCTGCTCCAGCGCAAAGACATGTATCCAATCAAGGCGAGGCAGACCGAGCTCCTGCGCCCAGACATTTGCTGTTCCAGCCGGCAGGACACCCAAAGCGGTTTCCGACCCCGCCAACGCAGATGCCGCCTGACCGATCGAACCATCACCGCCGACTACAAAAACAGCATCGCAGCGCTGTTTAACAGCCTCCTTCGCGACATCAGTCACCCCTTTCTTCGGTTCCCCTTTAACAAGATGTACATCCCAATCCGCTGTTGAGAGAACATGCATCGCCCGCTCAAGAAGCGGACCGGCGGGAAACCTACCTGCAGCAGGGTTATAGAGCAACCAGGCACATCGATTCGTCATAAAAACCCTCAGGACATTATAGCGTCAAATAGAATTCTCTCCCTCATTGCCGCGAACACTTGTAAGGATTACAATCGCCAGCACCATGGCACAGGATTTATTAGGTGGACGGTACGAGCTGCTTGAAAAAATCGGCTCCGGCGGTATGGCAGATATTTACCGTTCCTTAGACCATCAACTCCAGCGCGAGGTTGCAGCGAAAATCTTACGCGATCCGCTTGCCAAGGATCCATCGTTCCAAGAGAACTTCCTACATGAAGCTCGTGCAGCTGCAAATCTCTCCCATCCTAATATTGTCACCATTTTCGACTTCGGCCGGGACAACGATACTCTTTACATTGTGATGGAGTTCGTCGCCGGGGCTGATTTAAAGACTCTCATCCGTCGCCGGAAACTCCTTGCCCCACTCGAAGCAGTGGAGTTAATGATAAAGATCTCCGACGGTGTTGGCTATGCCCACCGTGCAGGTCTCGTACACTGTGATCTTAAGCCACAAAACATCCTGATTACACCTGACAACAAGGTGAAGATTACCGACTTCGGTGTCTCCCGCGCACTGGCTACAATCCAACCCGATGAACATTCAGACGTTGTTTGGGGAAGCCCTCAGTATTTTTCTCCGGAGCAAGCCTCAGGTGGGGCGCCTTCACCTGCCAGCGACGTTTATTCACTTGGAGTGATCCTCTACGAAATGATCACCGGTCAACCTCCATTCGTGGCGGACGACGCAGCCGATCTAGCTCAGCTTCACCTGACCGCTGAGCCAATTCATCCTCGCTTGATCGAGCCCAGCATCCCCGAATCCCTGCAGCAGATTGTTCTAAAGGTTCTCGCGAAGGAGCCGTCTGCTCGCTACCGCACCGCAGATCAACTTGGGAGGATACTCACGAATTTTAACTTGGATGCAATCCCAGGAGACCAGTCACCCACAGGTGACGGATTGGATATTACAGGTCTCGCACAGGTTAAAGCCACACCACCTCAAAATCCAGCGATAGCTTCGGAGATGGATTGGACCATGATCGCCCTTGGTCTGTTGGCTTTTCTAACAATTGGTGGATTGATTCCTCTCTGGCTTTGGGTATGCCTGCTTTATCCTTCCTGCCCCATTAATCCCGGGTAATCAAAACAACTGGTCGCACCCCATCGGCCGCGGTATAATTCGGACGAACGTGCTAAAAATTAGTCATATTAACCAAAGCCAACGAATTGCTTTGGGAGGTAAATGTGAATACACCCCGTGGTAGAAACTCTCTCGTTCTATTTATGTTAATGCTCACAATCGTGGCGGTCATTTTCTACTCCCGCAGCGAGACGACCCAACCTGAAATACTGCCTTTAAATGAGGTCGCGGCAAAGATTCAATCTGGTGTGATCGATCGAATAATTGTTGATGAAAACGAACTGGAACTGATTTACTCGGATGGCACGAACGCGTTTTCTCGCAAGGAACCTACAAAGACGACGGTTGAACAGTTAAAAGATCTGGGCGTCAGTCAGTCGGCTTTAGCCCGCGAGAATCTTGAACTCGAGATCAAAGAACCGAGCGATCTGGGAGCAATTCTCAGCCTGATTACCTATATCCTTCCCGCGCTGCTCGTCGTGGGTTTGATCTGGTTCATGATGCGCCAAGCGCAAGGCACAAATAACCAGGCGCTCTCCTTCGGGAAGAGTCGCGCACGAATGTTTACGGGCGACCAACCCACGGTTACCTTCGAGGATGTTGCCGGCATTGAGGAAGCGAAAGAGGATCTTGAGGAGATTGTCGAGTTCCTTCAAGAGCCTGAAAAGTTTATTTCACTTGGCGCCCGCATTCCAAAAGGGGTGCTTCTTATCGGGGTTCCAGGGACCGGGAAAACGTTGCTTGCGAAGGCAGTCTCAGGGGAAGCGGGTGTACCCTTCTTCTCCATTTCTGGCTCCGAGTTCGTCGAAATGTTCGTCGGCGTCGGCGCAAGTCGGGTGCGCGATCTTTTCGATCAAGCTAAGCGCCACTCCCCCTGCATCGTCTTTGTTGATGAGATCGACGCGGTAGGCCGTCAGCGCGGCGCAGGCCTCGGCGGCAGCCACGATGAGCGGGAACAAACACTCAATCAGATGCTTGTCGAGATGGACGGCTTCGATACGGATACGAATGTGATCATCATGGCGGCGACGAATAGGCCAGATATCCTCGACCCTGCTCTCCTTCGGCCCGGTCGTTTCGACCGGCGTGTCATCCTCGACCAGCCAGATATGCGCGGGCGCGAGGCGATTCTGAAAGTACATGTTAGAGGAAAACCCCTCGAGGAATCCGTCGATCTCTCGGTTATCGGTAAAGCAACTCCAGGATTTGTCGGCGCCGATCTTGAGAATCTTGTCAACGAAGCCGCAATCTTGGCCGCTCGTCGAGATAAAAAGACAATCGGGCAAGATGAGTTCGAAGAATCGATCGAGCGCGTTATCGCCGGCCCTGAGCGAAAGAGCCGTCTCATAAGTCAGGAAGAGAAATTAATCGTCGCCTACCATGAAGCGGGTCACGCCGTCGTAAGCCACGTCATCCCTGAATCAGATCCCGTCCATAAAGTGAGCATCATAGCTCGGGGAATGATGGGCGGCTTTACGCTTGCCCTACCTGAGGATGATCGGACACTGATTTCCCGCAACAAACTTCTCGCGGACATGGCCTTTTCCCTCGGTGGTCGCGCTGCTGAGGAGCTGGTCTTCAACGATGTCACTTCTGGTGCATCGAGCGATCTCGAACGGGTGACCAAGATGGCACGGTCAATGGTCACTCGCCTCGGGATGAGCGATGAGCTTGGACCCATGGTATACGGGCAGAAAGAAGAGTTGGTTTTCCTCGGTCGAGAGATCTCAGAACAGCGAGACTACTCAGAGAGTGTTGCTGAGAAGATTGATACCGAAGTTCGTGACTTGGTCCGAGATGCTTACGCACGCGCTAAAGAGATACTGACTGAATATCGAACTTCACTCGATACCATCGCCCAATATCTCGTCGAAGAGGAAACCATAGATCGAGAAACTTTCGAGAAAATCTTCGGCAAAGATGTCAAGGAGAAAAACAGCGGAACCCCAATTCTTGCCGGTGCGTGAAATTTCTAATCGATACTATAACCAACGCCCGGGCGAAGATCGCCCGGGCATTTCTCTTTTGGTCTCCACCTAGAAACGTTGGTTCAGTCTTCGGTCCCAGCTTTCTCGCGATCTTGACGCACGAGCTCTCGTCTCAGAACCTTTCCAACGGTTGTTTTCGGCAGTTCGTCCCGGAACTCGACATGCGTGGGAACTTTAAAAGCAGCCATATGTTCTTTGCACCACGCTTTAACTTCGTCGGCAGTCAATGTTTCGCCCGGTTTGAGAACCACCCAAGCTTTTACCGTCTCTCCACGATAAGCATCGGGAATGCCTGCGACACCGACTTCGAGAACCTTGGGATTCTCGGCGATGACCTCCTCCACTTCCCTTGGCCAAACCTGATAACCGCTGGGCTTGATGAGCTCCTTCTTACGATCCACAATAAAGAAATAGCCATCCTCGTCCATATAGGCGATATCACCTGTGTAAAGCCAGTCGGCTCGTAGGGCGTTTGCCGTCTCCGTGGGCATATTTAGATAGCCCTTCATTACAAGCGGACCCTTGATGACAAGCTCCCCGATCTCCCCCGTTTCAAGCACCGTAACTTCATCATCTAGAGAGATGATGCGGGCATCCACATCAGGGAGAGGGATACCAATGGAGCCTTCTTTACTCATGCCGAACACCGGGTTGCAGTGAGTCGCTGTTGGGGCTTCGGAAAGACCATAGCCTTCCACGAGCTTCCCCCCCGTCAGCTCTTCAAAAGTGGCCTGCGTCTCCCTCATCAGCGGAGCAGAACCAGAGATGCATGCCTTGATCGAACTTACGTCCACCTTGCCCGCCTTCACATCGGGGTGATTGTTGATTGCGTTGTACATCGCCGGAACACCGGGGTAAATCGTCGGACGATACTTAGAAATCGAGCCGAGGACATCTCCCATATCCTTTGGGTTCGGAACCGTCACCAGGCTGGCGGCGGCAGCGATACCGAAGCTCATCCCGGCGACCATGCCATAAACGTGGAACATCGGGATTGCCATCAAGACAATCTCATCTCCCTCCTTTACGGAGGGCAGCCAGGATTTAATCTGCAGCGTGTTGGCGACGAGATTTCCATGCGTTGCGATTGCCGCCTTTGAAATGCCGGTCGTACCACCGCTGTACTGGTATAAAGCATCATCCTCGGGTTTCATTTCTAACTGCGGTCGATCCGCGGCTGAGTGTTCCTTCATCAGATCCTGCAGCCAATAATCCCCCTCTCCCAGCTCAACTCGATGACCATCTTTCTTCTCTTTAGTCAGAGTGAAAAGGAATCGAAGCATTCCAGGCAAATATTCTTTAATATTCGTTACGATCAACGTCTTAATGGGAGTCTTCGGTTGAACCTCTTTGATCAAGGAGTAGAAATTGCTCATGACGAGCATAATCTCCGTTCCCGAATCCTTCATTTGATGTTCAATCTCCCGCCCTGTGTAGAGCGGATTCGTGGCAACGACAATCCCGCCTGCTTTGAGAATCGCGTAGAATGCTAAAATAAACTGCGGCGAGTTGGGCATGAAGATGCCGACTGGTGTTCCTTTCTTTACGCCCATAGAAGCAAGTGCGCCAGCTAGACGATCAGTCATTTCGTCCATCTCGCTATAGGTAATCACCGAACCCTTAAACAACACACAAGCCTGATCGGGATATTTTGCGGCACCATCCTCCATAAAATGATAGAGCGGCACTTCTGGGTATTCGATGGACTTCGGGACTTCTGATTCATAATGTTTAAACCAGGGTCGCTCTTTCATGTCTGCATTCTCCTTAATAGGGTATATTGGGCGAAGAAATCTACCTCATTTATACAATGGAATGGGCGCAATGCAAAGCGAGAGTGATATAATTCACCATCTTCGCCGCTTCTGAAAGGCGAAGAAAAAGCACAAAACCCACCGATGAATGATGGCTATGCGCAGTAACGTTCAGCGTACATCATTTCCAGTCCCAGATTCTTTTCAGGAGGCACTGCGTCAATGAAATCGCAGAACATACCCGGCACAAAGGCGAAGAAACTCTTAGAACGAGACCTTGAAGTAATATCCCCATCCTACCCAAGGGCCTACCCATTTGTAATGGACCATGGAAAGGGGTCCGAAATCTGGGATGTTGATGGCAACCGCTTCATCGACTTCGCCTCTGGAATCGCTGTATGCTCAACCGGTCACAGCCATCCGAAAGTCGTTGAAGCGATCAAAAACCAGGTAGATAATTTCATCCATATCTCCTCCGATTTCTACCACCCAGTGTGGGTAGAGTTCTCTGAAAAAATTGCCTCTACCGCTCCTTTTAAGGAACCCGCTAAAGTATTTCTGGGAAATTCCGGCACGGAAGCCGTCGAGGCGGCAATTAAACTCGCCAGAGCCCATACTGGCCGGCATCACTTCATAGGTTTTTTCGGTGCATTTCACGGGCGAACAATGGGATCACTTGCCTTCACATCCAGTAAAATACAATACCGGGAAAGCTTTAGCCCGATGATGAGCGGTGTGACCCACGTCCCTTATCCAGATCCCTATCGACCGATCCTCGTTCAAGCTGAAAACGAAGATTATGGTGAAGCGGTTGTGCGCTATATCGAGGAGGTCGTGTTCGCCAGAACAGTTCCACCTCAAGAGACGGCTGCAATCATGGTCGAGCCCATCCTTGGTGAAGGAGGGTACGTTGTCCCTCCCGCGGGGTTCTTCCCGGCCCTGAGAAGATTGTGCGACAAGCATGGCATCCTCCTCATCGCCGATGAAGTCCAATCGGGTGTCGGCCGAACCGGGAAGTGGTGGGCGATCGAGCATTGGGGCGTGGAGCCCGATATCGTTTGCTTCGCGAAAGGAATTGCGTCAGGCATGCCGCTCGGCGGCATTCTCGCCCGGGCCAGCGTAATGGATTGGCCAATGGGCGCGCATGGGAATACCTTCGGCGGCAATCCCGTCTCCTGCAGCGCTGGTTTGGCAACCCTGGAATTGATTGAAGGCGGCTTCAAGGAGAACGCAGCAGAGGTGGGAGAATACACCTTGGATGCGCTTTCCGAAATCATGACTCGCCACACCTCCATCGGTCAGGTGCGCGGAAAAGGCTTGATGATCGGAATTGAATTTGTTAAGGACCGCGAGAGCAAAATACCCGCGCCTGATCTTCGGGATCGAATTGTTGATAAAGCCTTCTATAACGGGTTGATTACCCTGGGCAGTGGCAAGAACTGTATTCGCATCGCCCCCCCTTTGAACATCTCCCAGGATCTTATCAGCGAAGGACTCCAGATGCTCGAAGATGCAATCACCTCCGCCGAAGCTGAAGCGTAAGAGCGGCGGATGCTTCCTGATTTCCGGGTCCGCCAGCGCGATTATTTGCTAAGAATCAATCGAGCGATCACTGAAGAGCTCGATCTGGATCGCGTCCTCGCTGAAATCGTTCGTTTTTCGGCTGAGATACTTGGCGGAAGTTCAGGTCTCATCGCTTTGCGTGATACAGAAGGCGCATGGCGGGTCGCCTCAACCTTCGGAATTAACCCGGATTTCGTGCGCTATCTCGATCCACTACTTACGGATATCCCCGACCATGGCGATCCCGCTCGCTTTGAACTTCCTGAGGTCAATAGACGCTTGCAACGGATAACACAGGCAACCTCAATGGGCCTGCTCACTGGCGTAGGATTGCCAATGAATGTCAAGGGGGAGACCGTCGGGGTTATCTTCGTCTTCAGGTCCTACCGCGGCCAGTTCTCTGTTGATGATCGGAAACTTCTGAGCGCCTTCGCCTCACAAGCAGCTATAGCTGTTCACAATGCGACGCTCTTCACAGAAATTGCTCAGCAGCACCATCATCTAGATGCCATCTTAGAATCTGCCGCTGATGGTATTTTCATCCTCGACCCATCCTACCGTTTCACACGCTTCAATCGGGCGTGCTCGAGTTTAATGGGTTATGAGGCTGATAATGTGATCGGTAAACAACACAAAGAGATCATCCGGTGGCTCAGCAGAGAACCAGGGACATCCCTTGATGATACAGACGCTAGCGATTGGCCCTTAAGCGCACAGGCAACCATCTACATAGAGGGCGACCTGATCACGAAGGCCGACGGCGCTGTAAGCGTAGGCATTACCTACGCGCCCGCTTTTGATGAAGCCGGGGAGCTTATAAGCATCGTCGCCACCGTGCGCGACATTACGAAATTTCGCGAGGCAGAAGAATTAAAGAGCACGTTTATCTCCATCATCAGCCATGAGCTACGCACTCCGGTCGCACTGATCAAGGGGTACGTCGGCACACTCCGCAGAGAGGATGCACGTTGGGATTCCGAGGTCGTAGAAGATAGCCTAGCAGTAATCGAGGAGGAAGCTGACCATCTTACCAGCTTGATAGACGACTTATTAGACGCCTCACGCCTTCAAGCAGGCGCGCTTAAGTTGAACCGTTCACAGATTTCTCTCAATCACCTCGCACAGCAGATGGCAGACCGCTTCAAAACACAATCGGATCAGCATGATTTCAAGATAGATTTCCCTTCGGACTTTCCCATTGTCTACGCCGATGAGACTCGCTTGATGCAAGTGATGGGAAACTTGCTTTCCAACGCATTGAAATACTCTCCGGACGGAGGCAAAGTCACCATATCCGGGACAGTCAAAGGGAACGAAATTGTTGTTTGTGTTCACGACGAAGGTCCGGGAATCGCTGTTGAGGATGTGCCCAGAATTTTCAATCTATTCTATCGCTCGAATGAAACTAGCCGGAAGATCAAGGGAGCGGGTTTAGGACTCTTCCTCGCGAAAGCTGTAATCGAAGCCCATGAAGGTCGAATATGGGTAGATGACCGCGTGAAGAATGGAGCATGTATCTGCTTCTCTTTACCTATACTTAAGAACACCGAGGCGGAAAAATAATATGGAAACAAGCGCCACACAAACACTTTGTCCCAATTGTAAGTCACCTATCCAGGCTCACATCCAGCAGCTGATCGACGTCGGTCAGGATCCGAGCGCAAAAACTCGTCTTCTTTCGGGGTCATTCAACCATATTCAATGTGACGTGTGCGGATTCGATGGCACTGTCGCAGTCCCAATCGTTTATCACGATCCTCTGCATGAGCTTTTACTGACTTATGTCCCTATAGAAGCGACCATTTCGAAGAATGAACAGGAGCGCATCATCGGTCAGATGATCAAGCGTGTTTCCGACCAGCTTCCTCCTGAGGAGCGAAAAGGGTACCTCTTCCAACCGCAAACTATCCTGACGATGCAAGGACTTGTCGAGCGAGTATTGGAAGCAGAAGGGATTTCGAAGGAGGACATCGAGGCGCAGCGGGCCACCATGCGCCTCCTTGAGGAAGTGCTCACCTTGCCGGAAGATCAATTCGAGCCTTTCGTTAAGAAACGCGACGCCGAGTTCAATGCGACATTTTTCCAGATGGCCAGCCTCGCTCTTCAGTCCATAGGCGATGGGAATGCAAGAGAGGCGATGGGCGCCAGGTTGGAGAAAATCATCGAGTTTAGCTCTTTCGGGAAGAAGCTGAAGGCTCAGGAAGAAGCTGTACAAAAAGCAACAGAAAGCCTGCAAGCTCTATCCGAGCAGGGTTTAACTCACGAGACGCTTCTCGATCTGTTCGTGGAAGCACCAGATGAAAATCGTGTCGTGGCATTGGCAAATCTCACCCGCCCCGCATTGGATTACAGTTTCTTTCAACTCCTAACCGAAAGGATTGATCAGGCGCAGGGTGAGGATAAGGAACACCTTACTTCGTTGCGGCAGCAAATCCTCGACATTACAGAAGAGTTGGATCGGATTCAAGAGGCCCAAGCGGCACAATCCGCTGCTCTTTTGAAGACTCTGCTCGACGCAGAAGACCTGGATCAGGCTCTAATGCAAGCCCTGCCGATGATCGACGATCTCTTCCTGGGTGTCCTTCAAGCTAACCTGCAGGATGCTGAAAAACGGAAGGATGAGGACCTCATTAACCGTCTGACAGCGATCGAACAGCGTCTTCGTTCTCTGGCTCAAGAATCGATGCCGGAGGGTCTCAAGCTCGCTCAACGTGTACTTGAAATAGAGAATGAAGAAGATGCGATTAAGCTGCTGGAGGAAAATAAAAAGACCATCGATAACGATCTGCTGGATGCTCTCGTTTCAACCGTCCAACAGTTGGAGGCTGCAGAACAGCAGGAAGACGCTGCTCGAATCCATAAGATATATAAGCACGCGTTGAAGCTCTCGATGCAGGAGAAGATGAACCCTTCTTGATGGGTTAATGCTATGGTC
>DAOWMX010000216.1 GCA_030642885.1 Anaerolineales bacterium
CGCGTAAGGTGACCAGCACTTTCGCTTCAGTTTGCATGAGCTGCTGCACGATGCCCACCCCTCTAGCATCAGGATTTGGCAGAACGACAACCCCGCCGATTTTCATTGTCGCGTAATAGGCGATGATCAACTGGGGCATGTTGGGCAGGACGATCATCACGCGATCGCCCGGGCGCACGCCCATGCCATGAAGTGAATGGGCGAATTGGTTCACCCGCCGCTCTAATTGAAGATAGGTGAGTTTTGAGCCGTAGAAGACGGTCGCTGTCCGTGAGGGAAACCAACTGGCGGAAACTTCGAGGAATTTGTGCAATGGCTGGTGTGGGATGGGGATGGTGTGGGGAGTGTATGAGCCGTAGCTGGGCAGCCAGGGACGATCAGGATGAGCGGGTGATTGGTCAATACGCTCCCGCCAGGAGGCGCGTTTGACACCGCTTTCAGGGGCAAGGAAGCGCTCGACGCTGCGATTGACCGCTTCATGGCGTTCAAGCTGAACTTTGTGTTTCGATGCCCCGATGTCGATGACCTCCGCATTGGGGATCCCCTCAGCGACACGCTCATAAACGTGACTGGGAAAATACCGGTCACGCTCACCGGTGATAAGTAGTGTGGGCGTTTGGATAGATTTCATGAGATCCCAGCCCTGCCATTTTTGCATGTTGTTGAGCATCATCCGTTTCATCACATGGATCTCTGCATTCCACCGAGGTCGGAAGCGCCAAAACGGTCGGAAAGCGGCTGCTGGAATGCGTGAGAGCAATGAAGCGCCTTTCGGCAGAGGGTACTCCCCGGGGGTGGCCAGGAGGATGAGCTTTTCGAGGCGTTCAGGGTGACGGGCGGCATAATCAATGCAAATGGCTCCACCGAAGGAATGGCCGATCAAGACGAACTTCTCGGGAAATGAGAGCACCTCGGTAATTTGCTCCAGATCGGCGACAAGCTCATCCATCGTATACTGGGTCATGGGCGCATCGCTCTGCCCATGCCCGCGCAGATCCGGTGCTACAACCCTCGCAAAGCGCATGAAGTGGTTGATCTGATATTCCCAGGTCTCGGCGACTCCGGCGTAGCCGTGGACGAACAACAATGTCTGTTCTGCCCCTTCGGGACGGATGTCGACGACGCTAAGATTGCAATCCGCTAGACCTGCTATCGGAACATCGACCCGGTAAAGGTTAAGGTCAAGTTGGACAGCCATTCGTTTTAGCCCACGAATCTTTCGCTTCATTTGACCCTCCAATCGGATCGAACAAACCGGATGGGGAATTAGCCGATATGGATAGTGGAACTTGTATTGTACACAGATCATCGGTTGTGACGAGATGACAAGAGCCGGTACATCGATCTCAGATAATCATCAGCTGCGTCTTGCGAATCTCAGAACCGGCCAAAGTGCATCATGCATCTACCGCAGCAGCGGGTGGCGATGATGGTTCTTAGTTATTTATATTAACCCGGGTAGGCAGTGGTAAGCCTCGCTGGAAAGTATTTGAATTCTCCATCGAATCCATAAATGCTGTTCTGCAGATTCAAGGTCAAGGTGCCATCCAGGCGGTTACAGATTATTGGAGAGCTACGGCGAAAAGACTGCGAATAAGTTGAAATCATTTCGTTGCTCATAGAAAAACTGTACCCGATGCCGAATTGGGTCGGTTAGGTAGTTTCCCCATAAGAGGAATGGAATTATGTGTGCGAGCATGGATGTGCGTTATACAGTACTATTGGAGTAGATCCCTTTAGGCATAACTCTTGCAGCTTGAAGGATGCCTCGCTGCCTGGTAGGCCGACAAGGGATGCTCAATTCCGCGTCGGCTTACCTGTTTCTAAGCCAAAGCCGTGGGAATAAACGCCGGTGGGAAATTAGCGTTGAGGGATTATGATTTCTCATCGATTAACAACCTGGAGAGAAAAGCAGTGGTTGAGAATAAACCAGAGTACAAAATGATCGTTCTTACACGGCGGTTGAAGACCCCGGGTGTTTTAGAAACGATGAGCGAACAAGTCCCTGAGGTTAAGGAAGCATTTGCCGAGATCCACACTAAACTCAGGCAGCGTATTGAAATGCTCGGCGAGGGTGACTGGCAGGTCGTATCGCATTCCCACAGCGTATACAATGGGATTCTGGTCGTTTCTTTCCTAATTTCGAATTGACCCTGGCGATGCTCGCTAATATTTTCCAGTTGGAGATTATTCCGCAGTTAACTCCTCGAGCACGTCCACCATTTTCTCCATCTTTGCAAAGGTCTCTTTGACGGGTTGAGTTTCGCGCAGATTGACGCCAGCCAGGGAGAGCGCATCCAGTGGGTAGAGCGAACTACCGGTGCTTAAGAAATTCAGGTAATCCTCCACTGCGCCATCCTCGCCGCTCAACACCCGTGCCGCAAGCGCGTGCGCGCCAGATATCCCCGTAGCGTATTGATAAACGTAATAATCCGAGTATAAATGGCCAAAGGTTGCCCAGGTGATCCCTACGCGCTCTCGATCGACATGGACCTCCTCACCGTATCCTTCTTGAAATAAGTCAGCCATACGCTCGATGAGGATGTCGGCAGTTAGACCATCTCCGTTCTCGACTCGTTCGTGCATCTCTAACTCAAAGCGGGCAAGCGTTGGCATAATAAAGAAGTAGCGGAAGAAGTTAGCCATCGTTTCTTCAATAACGGCGATCTTGAATGAAGGATCACTCCCGTTCTCCAGCAAGTGATCGCGCACCATCGCCTGGTTAAAATTCGAAGCCACTTCGGCAACAAAGAGTGAATATTCGCTATATACCAAAGGCTGATTTTGCCACGTGAGGTAGGAGTGCATGGAATGCCCGAGCTCATGAGCCAATGTACTCAGGCTCAAAAGGGTATTGTTGAAGCTCATCACGATGAAGGGATGGGTGCCAGCTGTTCCCCATGAAAAGGCGCCCTGGCGTTTCCCCTGGTTAGGGTAAATGTCTACCCAGCGCTCTTCGAGACAACCTCTCCGCATCGCTTCGACGTATTGCTCACCCATCGGGGTCAGGCCTTCACAGATCCACTTCACTGCTTGTTCGTAGCTGACATCGGGTTTATCCACAGATAGGGGCGCCCAGATATCATAAGGTTGGAGCGTGTCAATGCCCAGGATCTTTCGTCGAATCGCGAAGTAACGATGCCAGACAGGTAGATGCTCCTGGAAGGTTCCGATAAGATTGTGGAACACTTCAACGGGGATGTTGTGCTCGAAGAGTGAAGCTTCGAGCGTCGAAGCATGGCCGCGGGTGCGCGTTAGAAAAAGATTCTGTTTTATGGATGTTTCTAGATTAGTCGTTAGCGTGTTTTTAAAGGCGAGATGTTTGTCGTAGTAGTTTTCCCATGATGTTCGTCGGAGTTCGCGGTCGGGATTGGTCAGGATCTTGGGGTAATTTCCTTGTGTGATTTCTGTTTCCTCCCCTTGTGCGTCCACACCAGGTTTGAATACGAAATCCGCATTTTTTAAGAAACCAGCAGTTGCTGAAACACCCGCAAAGGGATCTCTAAGCATTCCCAACAATTCCTCGACTTCCTCTGAGCGGATATTCTCGGCTTTACGCAGCAGGTTGTCGAAATAATGCTCGTATTTTGCCAGATCGGGCTCTGATTCAGTCCACGACCGAAGCGTTCCATCCCCGATTTTGAGGATCGCGGGTTCGAGAAATGCGAGCCCGGCGCTCACCTGACCGAATAAGCCGCGCGCCTGGCTGAGCCTGCCGGCAGCATCCCCGTCCTTCATGTCAACGTTATGTGCCATTCCAGCGTATAGGTAGACCTTCTCGGCGCGGTTTGCAAGAGTAAAAGCGGCATCTAACGCCTCCGCAAGGTCGACGGCGCTTGCGTTGAAATTTGAATAACCCTGTTTGAATGAGCCTAACACACCGACGATAGCCTCGTACTCCTTTGACCATGCTTTGGTATTCGGGAATAGGCTGGCGTCGTTCCAGCGATGTTTCAAGGGGATTTCTTCACGCGGAGGAACCTGGAAGCTTGCCATTAATATATCCTTTATTGAGTATCGTCATTCGGAGTTAAATCCCAATAAGAATAGCGGATTGCTATCTTGAGGTCAATTATTGCCCATCGAGCGTATTACAGAGAAGGACATCCAGTTTATGAGTGAGGAGGTGTTCAGTCGATGCCCCGCTCAACTTCTATCCAAAGGTTGCTCCCGTCTGTCGTAAGATCTATCAGCATTACTACACTTGATCGTATTGCTTTTCCAAAATTCGTAATACAAACATTCTGACAAGATACACCTTGCTTGAGTTTTGACTAATTCCATTAACGCCAGAAACAATGAC
>DAOWMX010000083.1 GCA_030642885.1 Anaerolineales bacterium
GACAAGCTCCGTCGACACGCTCACTGAAGCACTCATCCAGCAGGGGATGGCTGCGCTTACGGATGAGAGAACCAGCTTCATCATCGCCCATCGCCTCTCCACCATCAAACGCGCAGACCGCATCCTTGTGATCGAAAACGGTAAGATTCTTGAGAAGGGGACGCACGCAGAATTGCTGGAAGCGAAAGGTCATTACTATAAGCTCTATACCGAACAATTCCGCCGTCAGCTCGAACAAGAACTGGACCCATTCCAACAAGACTAAGTGGCGGCCGCAGGTTCCTCGCTAGGGCACTTACATGAAGGTCTCTGCACTACTAAATGTCATTAGTATGATTAAACGGACAGGGCACGGATGACTCTATTGCGAGGATACCCATATTAAAAGCCGCCTGGAATATTCCAGGCGGCTAGCGGGGATGACGGGATTCGAACCCGCGATCTCTGCCTTGACAGGGCAGCGTGTTAAGCCGCTACACTACACCCCCGTAGTAAAGAAAAGTATAACGCAAGCCGCGGACTTCGGTCAAGACATATCCACCATTCCTAGAATCCAAGGTTGATTTGTGCAGGTTTCTTGAATGATCGGTTCAATCCCTGGTTGAAGGGCATTATCAGGTAGCGTATAATCCCTTTTTGAAGTGGAGGTTTAATGGCAGGCAAGAAGGTAAACAAGGGGAAAACAAGCACCATGACCAGCGCAGAGATCCGGCAATCGTTTCTCGATTTCTTCGAGGCGCGTGGCCATACAATCGTGCCCTCGATGTCACTCGTCCCCGGCGGCGACCAAACACTCCTCTTCACCAATTCGGGAATGGTTCAGTTTAAGGATGTCTTTCTGGGAACTGGGAAGCGCCCCTATAGCCGTGTCGCCGACTCCCAGAAATGCATGCGTGTTGCCGGAAAACATAATGATCTGGACGATGTTGGCCGGGATGACACCCATCACACATTCTTTGAAATGCTTGGGAATTGGTCTTTTGGAGATTATTACAAAAAGGAAGCGATTGAATGGGCTTGGGAACTCCTGACGGTTGAATGGGGCCTCCCAGGCGACAAACTCTGGGCAACGTGCTTCGAGGATGAACTGGGCGAGATTCCGCGCGATGATGAAGCAGCCGAATTTTGGCGCCAGCAGCCAGGGTTTAACCCCAAGCATCTACTTTTCTTCGGTCGTGAAGAGAATTTTTGGGAGATGGCAGAGACAGGCCCAGTCGGCCCGGATAGCGAGATCCACTTGGATCGCGGGAAGAAATACTGCGAGAAGGCTGATGAACCAGGCCATGTCTGCCAGGTAAATGGTGACTGTCAACGCTTCATAGAACTCTGGAATCTTGTCTTTATTCAGTACAACCGTTCAAGCCCCACCGATATACAACCTCTCCCAGCAAAGCATGTGGATACCGGCTTAGGTTTTGACCGCGTCGTCTCCGTGATCCAGGATGTGGACTCTAACTACCGAACCGATTTATTCACACCATTGATGGATACAGTCCAAAAACTCGCTGGCCATAAGGAAGCTGATCGCGAAACCCACTTCACGCCCTACCGCGTCATCGCCGACCATTCACGCGCGGCAACATTTCTCATCGCAGACGGAGTGGTTCCAGGAAATATCGGACGAAATTACGTTTGCCGGATGATCATCCGCCGAGCAAGCCGCTTCGGTTCGATGATCGGGTTGGACGAGCCATTCCTGGCAAAGGTAGCCGAAACAGTCATCGAGCACTATGGTGACGCGTATCCAGAATTAGTCCGCAATCGACAGACAATACTTCAAACCGTGACTGATGAAGAACGCCGCTTCCAACACACGATAGATGTCGGCATCAATTACCTTTCAGATATTGTGCAAGCAACACTTGACTCAAAGAAAAAGGTCATCTCCGGCGATCAAGCTTTCAATCTATACGCGACTTATGGTCTCCCCTTCGAAATCACGCGCGACATCGCCCGGGAGAGCGATCTTGACGTGGAGGAAGAAGGTTTCAGGGTGGCGATGGAGACCCACCGTATCGCCTCAAGCACAGGAGTCACACACGGCGAATTGGTTGATGATGACGTCGAATTCTATCAGCAGCTTCTCACAGATCTTCAGGAAGAGGGTCAACTTAGTGAGAGCGGGGTTACGTACGACCCCTATTCCAGTTTTTCCGCCCAGGGCGATATTATTGCGATTATCAAAAGTGGCCAAAAGGTTAGTTCAGCATCTGCAGGCGAAATTATTGGTGTGGTCTTACCCACAACCCCCTTCTACGTGGAAGCTGGAGGCCAGGTCTCTGACACAGGCGTTCTTCAACCTACCAATGGTGAGAACTGGAAGATGCGCATTACAGACACTCGGCAGCCAGTTGATGGTTTAATCATACACATCGGTGAAGTCACCTCAGGTAAGCTCAAACTCGGAGTTCCCGCTAAAGCTTACCTCGACAAACAACGTCGTCTGGATATCATGCGCAACCATACTGCGACGCACTTGCTGCATGCCGCTCTTCGACAAGTCCTCGGTGAACACGTACGGCAAGCTGGTTCTCTTGTCGCTCCCGATCGACTGCGTTTTGATTTCACCCATCCACAAGCAATGACGCCCGAGGAAATCGAAAAAGTCGAAGAGTGGGTAAACGAGGCTGTCCTCGAAAATCACACGCTAACCATCATCCACCAACCCCGAGATGAGGCCATCAAGGAAGGCGCGATGGCGCTCTTCGGTGAAACCTACGGCGACACTGTCCGCTCGGTGAGTATCGGCATGGATAAGCGCATCTCGTTTGAACTCTGCGCCGGCACTCATGTAAGCGAAACAGGAATCATCGGACCATTCCTTCTAATCAGCGAGGGTAGCGTTGCTGCTGGGATTCGGCGAATAGAGGCTTTCACAGGCCGGGAAGCGTTGCGTATGATTCGCACACAGCGTGCTAGCCTGCAGCACCTGGCCGGTGAACTCGGCGGAACACCCGATGCAGTTGAACAAAGAGTCGAGCAATTAATTGAAGAACGAGACCTCTTATTCAGCAAAATCATCACCGTTCGTAAAAAGTCTGCGTTCGCGGCATTAGATCAGCTCACCCCAGAAGATGTGGGCGGAATCTCACTTCTGACAGGTCAAATACCTGAAGCAGATCCAGAGATCTTGCGCGATCTTGCGGACCGTTTCCGTGCGAAACATCCGAACTGTGTGGTGGTTCTCGCTTCGGTCAGCGATGAAAAACCCTTAGTCGTCGCTGCAATCAGCCCAGATCTTGTAGAGCGTGATTTTCATGCAGGCGAGTTAGTCAAAACCATCGCCAAAATTATCGGTGGAGGAGGAGGCGGTAAGCCGTCGCTCGCGCAAGCCGGTGGCAAGGATCCTGCTCGAGTGGAAGAGGCGTTGGGGGCCGTAAAAACGTGGCTTCAAGAACGCCTGAGTTCTCGCTGACCATCTATCCCCCTCTCAAAAATTGTGAAAACACAAATTGTTTATCTCGAACCTCACGATGATTACAACTCCGTCCGCGATAAATTAAGCTGGACTCAGGCGCCGCGCGTCATCATCGTCTGGCCGGGACGAGGGAAAGTGCTCTCTCGACGCTTCGATCTGGTAATGCTCCAGCGTTACACGCGTAAACTAGGAACCCAGATCGGGCTTGTCACGCTTGATCCTGATGTACTGCATCATGCCGAAGCTCTTCATATCCCAACTTTCGAATCCCTCGAGTTCCAATCCGAGAAAGCCTGGCGAGTTCGAGGTGCACGAAAAATCTCTAAACCCATATCTACGGCAGATCCGCCTTCTGAAAAACCGGTGCCAAAGCAAGTATCTAAAAATCCTCCTCAAATGAATCTCGCCTTCCGAATCGCGTTATTTTCTGTTGGCTTCCTTGCTATCTTAGTCCTAGCCATCCTGCTCATCCCACAAGCGGTGATCACAGTTAATCCTGAGACAATGGATATTCTCAAGACCTACGCCATTGAATTAAATTTGAGCCAGTCGGAAATTATCACGAACACGCAACAACTTCCTGCTCGACAAGTCCAATCGGTATTAGAAGGCCAGCTCCGGCTACCGACGACCGGAAGGGCAGCTCAGCCAGATCAACCTGCTCGTGGTGAGGCCATATTCACAAACTTAACGGATCAGAGTCTCACAATCCCGGCAGGCACAACAGTTCGAACCTTCGATCCGGCAACTCCACACTTCGTAACTCAAGCGCGTGTAAACCTTGATGCGGAGAAAGGATCACAGGTCATTGTTGAAGTGGTCGCCTCCTTGCCAGGACCTGAAGGCAATGTTTCCGCGGAAGCGATCCAGGCAATCGATGGATCTCTCGGATTATCCGCTACCGTTTCTAATCCAAGCCAAATCACGAGCGGCTCGCTCCTGATTCGAAGCGCCGTATCGCCGACTGACTTGGTTCACATTCACTCGGAACTGGAGGACAACTTGTTCGATGAGGCTCATCAAGCCTTGCTGAGCCTGGCACAGGATGACGAGAACCTCATCCCAGGTAGCATTCGAGTTGTCGAAACCATCGAGGAGCGATATAGCAATGACATCGGAGATGCAGCCGATTCGCTTGAATTAGTATTGATATTAGAGTTCGAGGGGCTGGTTTATTCCCCAGATCAACTCCACTCTGCTATGAACTTCATTGTGGCCGAGGATTTCTCCAGAGATGAGCAAATCCAACCGGGTACCTTGAAGATTCTCGAAATCGCTGATTTTGTGTACGATGATGCTGGAGAGGAAGCCAACATCGACTGTACGATATCTGCCCGGATATTTACAAGTATCGACCCCGTATTAATCCGACAAATCGTCAGGGGAAAGAAAGTATCAGATGCACTTGAAGATTTGAATGGAAACGCTCCCTATGAGGAAGTTACAAGTGTGGATATCAGCCCATCATGGCTTCGCCGTTTTCCTTTTCTCGACATGCAAATTCAAGTTCGCTATCCCTGGGAGGCAGGCACGTGAGCAGAATCATGTCTGTTGACCCGGGTGACAAACGCCACGGTCTGGCCATTAGCGATCCAACGAGGTTGGTCGCTCGTCCATTGTTAGTGCTTGAGCACACATCGCGCGCTGCCGATGTGAGCGAGATCATCCTCACGGCAGAAAATCATGAGGCAGGCATGATATTAGTTGGCATTCCTTATGATTCAGAAGGAAACCCAGGACCTCAGGCCAGGAAAGCGCTGCGCCTCTTTGAAGCCCTTTGCAAAGCCACAACCATCCCAATCCTGACTTGGGATGAGAGCGGTTCAACCCAGGCTGCCCTCCAAATCCATAAGGCGGATCAACTTCTTGATGCACGAGCCGCGGCTGTGATTCTGCAGGAATATCTCAATGCCCAAATTGATTAAGTCCTGTTTACTAGTGTTCCTTTTCGTTGTTTTTGGTGTTGTCATCTGCCTAGGCGTTTGGGCTGTCGGCGCAGCTGTCTTCGGGCTTCCAATGATTCCGGAGAGCGTTGGCGAGCCCGACCCCACGCTCACCCAGCTCCAGGAGACGGCTCTGGGGTTGTATCTTCTTCTAAATCAAGATGCGCTCGATGCACCAGCCGGACCGCCCGGCACTGCGATCGATCTCACAGTCATAGAGGGTGAAACAGCGAGTATTGTTATTCAACGCCTTAGCCAGGCTGGCATCCTGAACCAACCCAATGTTCTTCGATTTTATCTGCGCTATCGCGGTTTAGACCGGGGAATTGATGCCGGCCTTTACACACTGCGCGGCGAGATGACAATTCGGGAGATTGCGGAGGCGCTCCAATTTTCACAACCCATCCAGAATACGATCACCATCCCTGAAGGATGGCGGCGTGAGCAAATAGCACAGCTAATATCGGATCTCAATTTGAGCTTTGGAGAAATCGAATTCCTTGAAGAGACTTCGACCCCCCCCTTATTTTTTACCCATAGTTTTGAGATGCCCGCTTCAGCCACTTTGGAGGGCTTTCTCTTCCCAGACACCTACTTAATAGATCCAGAGTCAAGCGCTCAAGATTTCGTTTTCACGATGCTCACAAATTTCGAGACACGTCTCGACCCGGAAATCCGCCAGGGATTTGCCGATCAGGGTCTGACAATATTCGAAGGTGTGACGCTCGCTTCAATTGTTGAACGCGAGGCCGTTATTCCCGAGGAACGTACCCGGATTGCTGCAGTGTTTCACAATCGTCTCAAACTTGGCATGCCGCTCGAAGCCGATCCAACCGTTCAATTCGCGCTCGGGGTTCAAGCGGATGGCAACTGGTGGAAACCTGCGCTTACATACGACGACCTGGAGATTGATTCGCCTTATAACACCTACCGTTATGCGGGTCTTCCAGTCGGTCCAATTGCGAATCCCGGTCTCGATTCTCTCTGGGCAGTGGCCTTCCCCGACCAAACAAATGAGTTTTACTTCCGCACACTTTGCGATGGTTCCGGAGGGCACGCCTTCGCCGTCACATTTGAAGAGCATTTACGCAACGCTTGCCCGTAGACCTTATCCGCCGTTTTTTTTGCTTATTAGATCTTATTTGCGCTTTGCTTAAATCACATCCAACCTGGAGTAATCATGAGAACGTCGAAAAACATTTCCCCTTATGGAACCTGGGATTCACCCATTTCAGCAACATTCGTCTCCCAGTCAGGAATGGGGCACGGCGCATTGCCCCGTGAGGTTCTTGTTGATGGGCTTGACATCTACTGGGCCGCCGGCAGGCCCCAGGAAGGTGGGCGCTATGTCATTCTTCGTCACACTGACGATAAAAACATCGAGTGCATCACACCTCCGGATTTCAATGTTAGAACCCGCGTGCATGAATACGGCGGGGGCTCATACTTCGTGGCCGAAGGAGCAATCTACTTCTGCAATTACACCGACCAACGCATCTATCGGCAGGAGAATGGAAAATCTCCACAACCGATCACACCCGAACCGGAAAAGCCTGCCGGTCTGAGGTACGCGGCGATTCGCATTTCTCCCGATAAGCAGTGGTTGGTGTGCATTCGAGAGCGGCACGTTTCAGAAGAGCACGTTGAGAACGAATTAGTCATACTCCCTCCAGATGGATCGATCAAACCCCAAATCCTCGCTTCAGGTCACGACTTCTACGCTTCCCCTCGTTTCAGCCCGGATGGAAAGAAGCTCGCTTTCCTGTCATGGGATCATCCAAATATGCCCTGGGATGGGACCGAACTATGGGTCGGGGATTTCAAAGATGGAAAACTGGAGGCCATCCACAAAGTAGCAGGCGGCATGAACGAATCCATATTTCAGCCTGAGTGGAATCACCAAGGAGTCTTACATTTTATTTCTGACGTGACCGGCTGGTGGAATCTGTACGCATTCGATGAAAGCGAGATTGTACCCCTTCACAAACGCGAAGCTGACTTCGGGATTCCCCAATGGATGCTGGAGTACTCAACCTATACCTTCCTCCCCGATGGCCGGATCGTTTGTTTATATCTCGAAATGGGGAAATCTCGTATCGGCATTCTCACCCCTCAAGATGGGAAGCTTGAAGAGTTCTCAACACCCTTCTCCGCTTTCGAGTTGCCGACAATCCAATCTGATGCTCTTGGGCAGGTCTGGTTGCTCGCCGGTACGCATACGACAGAGCCGGGTTTAGCGGTACTCAACCCGGAGACAGGAGAGGGTCATGTCGTTCATATTTCAATGGAGCATGAAATTGATCCGCTTTCCATTTCCGTTCCCGAACATATCGCCTTTCCTTCTGAAGGGGGTCGTACTTCCTACGCCTACTTCTACCCACCCACGAATGCCTCCTTCGAGGCGCCGGCGGATGAAAAACCACCGCTGATCGTTCTCAGCCATGGTGGGCCGACATCAGCTGCTCGTCCTCACTTTCAGGCCGAGATCCAATTTTGGACCAGTCGGGGTTTCGCTATCGCCGACGTTAACTACGGCGGGAGCGCAGGTTATGGGAGGGCCTATCGCGATCAATTGAAAGGTGAATGGGGGATCGTCGATGTCGAGGATTGTGTAAACGCGGCTCTTTTCTTAGCCAAGGGTGGCAAAGTCGATGGTGAACGCTTGTTAATCCGCGGGGGCAGCGCCGGTGGGTACGTAACCTTGTGCGCTTTAACTTTCCATGAGGTTTTCGCAGCTGGTGCGAGTTACTACGGCGTAGCAGATGCCGCCATCCTCGCCCAGCACACACACAAATTCGAAGAACGTTACCTGGACTCACTTATCGGGCCCTATCCCGAGAAGGAAGATCTCTATCGGGATAGATCACCCATTTATCATGCAAATCGGCTTTCATCTCCCGTGATCCTTTTTCAAGGTCTCGAGGACAAAGTCGTCAACCCAGAACAATCTGAAATTCTCGCGAAAGCGCTTAGCGAGAAAGGTCTCCCTTATGCTTATCTCACTTTCGAGGGCGAGCAACATGGCTTCCGTCGCTCGGAGACAATCGTAAATTGCCTCGATGCGGAGCTATATTTCTATTCAATAATTCTTGGGTTCGAATTACCTGCAGGGTTCTCGCCCGTTGAGATCCACAATCTGGAATAAGGCTCCTGCGGGAAACGCGCCGGATTCTTCGCTAAAGGGAATTCCTGATGCAGTCTCCGAAACTGGAC
>DAOWMX010000211.1 GCA_030642885.1 Anaerolineales bacterium
AGGGGCTGTTCCATGAGGGCAGCCTTTTCCATTGATTTTCTTTTCTTCCCCCCAATTGTCCCCCAATCACTCTGCTTCAGGGATGCACGCGAGGGGACTTTGGGGACCTTATCATCCCGGGCTCGCCTGCACTGAGCCCTTTGGATCCAATTCTTTTCGCTCAGGATAAACTAAGCCGAAGTGTCGAGGGACCACTCCCCTCGCGATCGCGCAGCATCCTGTAAGGAAGCACTCATGGCTCCTACGGAGTGCTGCGCGACGCGAAGCGTGGAGCACACCCCCCGGATCAAACATCAAGCTCTCAGTTCAAGCTAATTATGTAAAAATGAGCACCTGGCAGTGCTCAGGGGATGTACATTATCATAGCTCCCACGCTGGCTAGGGGTTGCGGGATTTTGTGGAGTCTAATCTATTTGGCTTTTGATTTCGGGGTTTAGAGCGGCCAAAAGACTGGAACGATGAAAAGCGTCAGAAGAAGAATAACAATAATTAGTGGGAGGCCCACCTTGATGAAGTCAGTAACGCGGTAGCCGCCAGGACCCATTATCAGGCTGTTTGTAGGGTGAGCGGCCGGGGTGAGGAAGCTGGAGGATGCCGAGATCGCGACGATCATTGTGAATGGGAGCGGCGAAATTCCCAATTCTATTGATGCGCTGATGGCGATAGGCGCCATAAGCACCGCTACAACAGCGTTCGGCAAGATCTGGGATGTGAGCGCAGTTAGCAAGAACAACCCGCCCATAATACCGTAGGTCCCAAGTTTCCCCGCTGCACCGAGAAGCCCTTGAGCAACAAACTCTGCGGCGCCGGTTTGCTGCAAGGCGATCCCAAGCGGCAGCATACCGGCTATCAGGAAGACGGATTTCCAATCAATGTGCCTGTAGGCTTCATCCATCGTTAGGACACCTGTGAGGACCATAGCGGTTGCGCCGATGACTGCAGCCAACGCGATGGGCAGGAAACCCAGAACAACGCTGACAATGAAAGCGAACAGGATCAATAACGCCAGAGGAGCTTTCTCTGTGCGCGGGGCTTGCTGAGCTTCCTCGGTAAGGACTAGAAAATCAGGTTCCGCGCCGAGGACCTTAAACTTGTCGCGTGGACCGTGAAGCAGAAGCGCATCGCCAAAACGCAAAGGCATATCGCGTAACTGTGAGCGATATGGCCTCCCTCCTCTCCATACCGCGAGGGTACTTAATCCATATTTTTCCCTGAAATGAAGCTCGCGCAGGGTCTTCCCGTCAAGTGTGGTATGAGGGGATAGAACAACCTCGAAGAGGCCAATATGGTCGTTTTGTAGCGTCCTCAAATCCGGCAACTCCCCTCTCAAAACTTCCAGACTTTTTAGCCCCTGCAATACCTTTAAATCTTCTGGCCAGACTTCAACGAGCAGTTGGTCTCCATCCTGGATGATATGGTCGACATCTGGCGTAAGGTCTGTATGATCTTTGTAATGTATCCCCAGGACGCAGATACCAAAAGCGTCCGCCAGCCGGCTCTCAGCGAGTGTTTTCCCCGTCAGACTCGAACCCTCCGGGACAGTCATGATACGTATACGCTCGAAGAGTTTATATCGCTCGTTGACTTCATCAACTTCCAGGTATCCAAAGCTCGACCATTCGGGTGAGTTGCGGATCTTTTCCAAACGCTCGTTCAATCCCTGTATAAGTAAAGCATCCCCTGCGAATAGTTTCTTCCCCTGAAAGTTCGTACGTTGAGCGAGTTCATCATGTTTGATTGCGAGGACGATCACGCCGAAACGTTCTCGGAACCCGCTCTCCATAAGCGTTCGTCCGGTAAGATTGGAATCGTATGCGAGAGTGACTTCACAAAGGGATGTTTCAGCGGAGAAGAGTTGACCTACGTCGAGCGTATCGCGGGAAAAGTCAAGGAAGTTTTGGTGTTGGAAGACCACAACGGACTCAATGCGCCCTTCAACCAAAAGACGATCTCCATCTTGAAGCACAGTCCCGGCCATTGGTGAGAGCACTGATTCTGTTTCGCGTAAGATCGCGATCACCTGGAGTCCTAGCGCAGCACCAACACGGCTCTCGGCAAGGGATTTGCCGGAGAGGGGTGAGCCTTCTGGCAAGGCCAACAAGAAAAGCCTCTGCTCCACGTCGTAAATGTCCTCAAGCAGTTCTTGTGGGCTTTGCGCAAGCGATTTATGAAGATTCCTATCCGGAAGCATATGTCGCCCAATGAGAATCATGACGAGAATGCCGGTGACGAGCAGGATTAAACCAACTGGGGTGAAGTCGAAGAGATTAAATGTCGGCAATCCTGAGTCGGATAGGACTTCATTGACCAAGATATTTGCTGGAGTTCCAATGAGCGTGGTGAGGCCGCCAAGCAAAGAACCGTATGCCAGAGGGATGAGAAATCTCGAAGGCGAGCGCTTTGTACGGCGGGCGATATCCATAACGACGGGCAGCATTATGGCGACCACCCCAACATTGTTTAAGAACGCGGACATCAAGCCTGCGCTGAGCATGATCGCAGCGATTAAGCGCGCTTCTCCATTGCCTGCCACGCGCAACACTTGCCGTCCGATCTGATTGGCGATCCCGCTGCGAGCAAGCGCACCGCTCATGATGAAGACAGCCCAGACTGTGATGACAGCCGGGCTGCTGAAGCCGGAGAGCGCCTCTGTTGGTGTGACGAGCCCCGTCAAAGCTAACGTCCCTAAGACCATTAGAGCGATGACGTCTACGCGGATGCGATCGCTGATAAGCAGGAGCAAAGCACCCCCGACGATGATCAACACCTGCGCGATTTCTGGGTTCAACTGTTCTCCGATCATTCTGACTGATGCTTGTGTAGATTTATTCGACCTAGACTAAACCACAGTTGCTTTCCTGCCAAGTGGAGAGAACAGTTTCCAATGGCAGCGAATCCTTCCGCCGGGTTGAATTCGGAGAAGGAATTTGCTGTCATAAGAAGTAGGAGTTATGTTTACTGGGATCCATTCATCACACGAAATGATCTCGCGGATGTATCGATGATAAAGGAGATCACCCACTGATAAAGATGTACAGCAACATATGGAGAATGAACGATGGCAATCAAGGATCAGGTACTTACTATCTTGGAGAGAAGCAGGAAGGCTGAGCTCAATTTCATCGCCAATCTCACAGAGGAACAAAAAGCGGATCCCGGCACTTACGAGAATTGGGCCGCCAAAGACAACATCGCACATGCGAATTATTGGGAAGACGTTCGTGGCGCAAGAATTGTCGCCTTCCTTGTTGGTGAAGAGTTACACCCCTTGCCCCAAGGTGAGCAGGCCAACTCGGAATGCTACGAACGGTTCGCATTTAGCTCCTGGGAGGAGGTGCAAGCGCTTGCGGAGGAAGCCCATAAGCAGATTGTCGAGGCGGACCGTTGGATGGATAAAGAAGTGCTCTCGGGACCGTCTACAGAAAGGGAAGATAGGAAGTTGCGGGACGAGATCGTGGGAATCGCTTAAACACATAAGCTTACGCATTATTCCCAGTTTTATCGGGATCGTGGCCAGAAAGAGGAGGCAGGTCAACTGTGGTCCGAGTGGGTCAAGCTTGTTTCCCCCCTGGACGAAGGACCTGAGTGGCAGGGGAATGTGCGCTACAATGCAGCATGCAGCCTGGCACTGGCAAAGGATGATGAAGGAGCGCTCGTCGAATTGCGGAAAGGCCTAGAGCTACGTCCAAGTTCGGAGGCCTGGTCGGGGCTGGATTCGGATCTCGAAAGTTTGCACAACCTGCCCGAGTATAAAGAGCTCTATGCCCCAGCATTTTGGTGGGAAGCGCTCGAAGCCAACCACCAAGCGGAAGCTGTTGTCGATCAGTTTATGCGCACGCTATCCATGTTTCGCATTGCGGTGAGCACCTTCTTAGAAGAAGCGTGGCGAGAGGGTGATTCCCTCTATCAGCGACCGGCAGGATTGGCGCTCCACATAGCCCAGTCAATCGATTTTTACAACGCCTTCAAACCCGGTGACCGTTCGGAGGGCCCACTAACACAAGTCAACTGGGAAGAGCGTGATTCCTCAAAATTGCCCTCCCAGAAAGAGCTTCTCGGCTATCTGAATAAGATCGAAGAAAGACTGGCGAGCTTTATCGCCAAATCTGGTTTTCAGGATGATGAAAAACTCTTTCCATGGACCGGATTCACAGTTCTGAGCAGAGCCCAATACACCCTCCGCCATACACAGCACCATCCGGACGACATGGCCATGGAACTTCAGCGTCGGGGTTCCAGCCCGCCGGATTGGCAGTAGGCAATAATTAGGTTCCTGGAACCTTAAAAGAAAGGGCCGCCACGATTGGCGGCCCTTTTATGTTGACTTATTCTGGATTACTGCTGGCCGTAGACAACGTTGATCTGTGCAATGGCGATATTCCCTCCGGTCGTCGGATCGGG
>DAOWMX010000273.1 GCA_030642885.1 Anaerolineales bacterium
CCCGTAGAACAGTAAGGAGGATGACGACAAGACGCCGTATGCGCAGACGCCGCCGGAGGCGAAGAATCATTCTTATCGGCGGATTGATCGCAGTGGGCACATACAAACTTACCAAGAGTCAGGTCGAACAGGTCGAAAAACAGACCGGTAGACAGGCCGAAGAGCTCACGGATGAACAACTCGAGCAGGCGATGAAACAGTTGGGGATCAAACCCGATGAATTGTCTGACGAGGATTGGAAGCAAGTGGATGCGGCCGATGATGAGCCTGAGGATTACCTCGAAGAGCTCGAGCGCCTCGCCGAGCTGAACAAGCAGGGCGTCATCACCGACGAAGAGTTCGCAGCCAAGAAGAAGGAATTACTTCACCTATAGCAAAAGATGGTCAGTAAAACATCGAATTATGGCGCAGCTTTCAGGGAGAGTTTGGATATAGTCTCTCTCGGAGCTGCGCCATTGTAATTACGCAGGATAAGTCCCTATGTATGATTTAACCGATTACGCTGACATGATTGCCGACCGCGTACGCATGGACGCCTATGCCCTTGCATTGAAAGCGGTAATTAAACCTGATTCGGTGGTCCTGGACATCGGCACAGGCCCCGGTCTCCATGCGCTTCTAGCGGCCAAATTTGGCGCCAGGAAAGTGTATGCGATTGAGCCAAACGATGTCGTGCATCTGGCCAGGGAAGTGGCCAGCGTCAATGGCTTCGCTGATCGTATCGATTTTTATCAGGATCTCTCGACCAATGTGACGCTCCCGGAACGCGCCGATATCATCGTATCTGATATGCGCGGTTCATTACCCTTGTATGGAAAACATATCCCCACGATTGTTGATGCACGGGAGCGCCACCTCGCCAAGGGAGGGTTTTTGATTCCCGGCCGCGATAGGGTATGGACAGCATTAGTGGATTCACGCGCTGCCTATAAGGAAATGATCAACCCGTGGAGCAAGCCCTACGCACTCTCGATGGAGCCCATCAAGCAGACCACACTCAACTCATGGAGTAATGTAGTGCCCGATCGAATTCGAGCGCGCCATTTGCTCACTGAACCCCATCTATGGACGACCCTGGATTACTTCTCTATTAAGGATCCAAATGTGAGCAATTCCGGCATCGCACAGCGCGCCTCCAGAGACGGGAAAGCGTATGGTTGGCTCGTCTGGTTTGATACTGAATTGATTCCTGATATTGGATTCTCGAACGGACCAGATGTCGAGAAGATCTCAGAAGTCTACGGTCGAGGTTTTTTCCCGCTGCTCGAACCCGTGCCGATCACCGAGGGAGACACGATCAACCTATCGCTTCACGCGGAGCTTATAGGTGACGAATACGAATGGCGCTGGCACACGTGCGTTCGATCGCAGGATGATCCCGATGTCATCAAGGCAGATTTCGAACAATCCACGACGATTGCACGAGCGTATGAGAATAAGCTGATTAGCCCTCACATTTCGAACGAGCAGCCTACGCTGGGCACAGACGGTGAGGTCGCAGTATTCATTCTGGGGAAATTGGATGGCGAGACTTCTGTAGAGAGCATCGCCCAAATGGTCTACCAGGCATTTCCTGACCACTTCTCGGAACCATCGAAAGCCTTGTTTTTCGTGCATGAGATTACCCAGCAGTTCAAGTCCTGAAGGTCATCTAGTTCATATGATTCGATTTCTCCATGCAAATATTCAAGAGGGGCTTTGATTAACCGGTAAGTGAGAATGCGCGTTTATCAATTTTCATATGGGTCGGGAGCGAATCCCAATCTCGATCTCGAAGTCGAGCCTCTCATCTCTCAAATTCTGTGCGGGCAGACCCCGCATTTAAGAACCAAATTAGCTACCCAGATTATTGCCATGCTTTGACGGACGAATAGAATTGAGCACATACACTTGTTGAAAGGAGATAATGCCACCCGGTAAATCGTGTATTTCACATCGTGTCGGCGTTATTTATAGGAGGTTGATCATGAAATTTAAATCGACCGTCATGACGGTTGTTTTGCTGCTCGCTGTAGGAATTGTCTCTCTGGCGGCGTGCGGTGGGTCCGAGAAACCGGTGGAGCCATCACCCGCAGCTACCATCAAGGCGACTTCGGGGGCCACCGATGCAATCGGCACGGAAGCACCCGAAGGCGACTCGGGGGTCGGGTCTGGGGAGGATGTCTATGAAATCATAGCTAGTCGAACCCCCGTGCCTACATTTATGCCAAGTGCTATTGAGGATGCTGTTGATAGTTTTACCGAAACCGTGGGAATCGAAGATATTAATTTCCTGGGACTATCGTCCGCGGATTGGATCAACCTCGCCATCTCGATCGTACTCGCTCTTTTCCTCTACAAGATGGGAATGTGGCTCATCCATTCCTTGCTGCGAAGGGTAGTTGAACGCACGCCAACAGATCTCGATGACCGCTTCCTCACTGACATGAATGATCAAATCCGCTGGGTCATCGCCATATTTGCTATCGAGCTCGCCCTGCTTCGGCTGCAGTTTTTGGATGTCGTCCTTAAAACAAGGATCCGTGACATCTCCTTTCTGTTGTATCTTGTGACCTCCTTCTTCGTCGCCTGGAAGTTGGTCAGCTTTACGTTGGACCACCTTCAAGATCGTCTTTCTCAGCGGATGGATTCCAATCAAGTCAAAACCTTGATGCAATTGGTCGGAATGGTGGTGAAGTTTTTTGTTGTTTTTATCTATATAACTATCGTGCTCGAGTTTTTCGGAATCAGTATTACGGCAGTCACTGCCATTCTAGGTCTCGGCGGTTTAGCGCTATCCCTCGCCGCTCAGGACACGATCGCTGACTTCATCAGCGGGATTATCATTCTTATCGATCAACCCTTCCGTGTCGGAGATCGTATCCAGGTCGATAAGGTAAATACTTGGGGAGATGTGGTCGAAATTGGGATGCGCTCGACGAAAATACTCACGCGCGATAACCGGCTCGTGATTATTCCCAACTCCACAATGGTGAATTCTGCGGTGGTGAATTTCACCTTCCCCGATCCGACCTATCGGGTGCAGATTGAACTAGGCATTGGCTATGGACAGGATATTGATGAAATCCGGCGCATTATCATCAAAGCCGTGGAAAACGTCGATAATGTGCTCAAAGATAGACCCGTTGATGCATTGTTCCTGGAGTTTGGTGAGACAACGATGACTTTCCGAGTGCGCTGGTGGATCGATTCCTACGTGGACACCCGGCGGATGTTTGATAAGGTTAACCAGGTGCTCTATAACGCGCTCGAGGGAGCCGGCATCGAGATGCCTTTCACAACCTACGATGTGAACATCAAGATGGACAGCGAGAATTTCAACCGCATCTCCGATGCGTCCGATGAGAATGGAGCATCAAAACCATAAGA
>DAOWMX010000011.1 GCA_030642885.1 Anaerolineales bacterium
CATATCTCGCAGCCGACGGTCAGCCATCACATCAAGGCGCTTGAGCAAGCCCTCGGTGTAGAGCTGTTCGATCGCTCCAGTCATAGGGTGAAAATGACCGGGGCGGCGCGCTTGTTGTACCCGCGCGCTCGCAAATTGCTGGGGGATACCGTAGAGATTCAGCAGATCATGAACTCGCTTCAGGAACAAGTCGTGGGGCATCTGCGCATCGCCTGCAGCACGACTGCTGGCAAGTACATCCTGCCGCAGTTCGCCGCACGTTTTCATGAACGCCACCCTGGCGTCGGGATTTCTATCTCAAGATGTACGGCCACAGGAGTCATCCCCCACCTGTTAGAAGAGGATGCCGATCTGGGTGCGGTCAGCTTCGAAGCTTGCGAGGGTGAAGTGGAGTGTCAGGTATTCTTCGAAGACCGTATCGTCCTCATCGTCCCTGCCGAACATCCATGGGCAAAACAGGAAGTCATCGAGCCTTCCGATTTGCTTGGAGAGAATATGATCCTTCGCGAGCCATCCTCAGGAACAAGCAGGGTCCTCTCTGTCGAACTCGGCCAACACGATATCGCTTTGGAGGACCTGAGTGCCTTCCTGGAGCTTGGCAACTCTGAGGCAATCGTTATGACGGTCGAAGCAGGGTTTGGCGTGTCTTTCGTCTCACGCATCGCCGCGTCTTGCCCTCTGGCAATGGGGATTATTGCCGAAGTACCCGTCGCCGGGTTCGACCTTCGCCGAAAGATTTATATGATCCGCAAGAAGCTCCGCCCGGCGAACCGGGCGCTGGACGCTTTCTGGGGCTTCGTGCATGATCCCGCGAATACCGACCTGCTGGCGATGGCTAAAGAATAACCTCGCAAACCCATGTTTTTACCTGGCCGCGCCCAGGAATTATTACCAGCTTGTATCCGAATTAAGGGTCTTGGATTCTGCTACCAAGTACAACCGCGGGTGAAAGGTGGACGAATACTTGATTTCGTTGTTTGAATCCAAGACACTTTCCAGGGCCGCGATTTCTTGAGCTCGATGACATTCGACACTTGGTGGCGCGCTAAGTGATTCTATACTGTAGGTGTCTCGAACTGTCTTGTGGGGGGAGGACCCGAGCCGTGCATTCAATAACCCCGATATTCAAGCGCTTCCAGTTCATGGATCAACTTCTCACCACAATCGCGCATAGTCATATTCTGGGAAGGGGTTGGGTCGACCGCCCTCGGTATCAGGCTGCCCTTTAGGTCGCCTGGCGATGGGGTTAAATGCATGACAGATAAGACGATACTTTTTCTGCAACGATAGGATAGGTGTTATGAAGCGAGTCCTCGATAGATTGTTGGGTGGGCGCTTGCTGGTCGTTCTGATCGTCTGTTTCTCGATCGTTGCCGCTCTGACTGTGGGTGTATTCGCGCTCGTAACCTCGAGGGTGATAGGGAATTATCTAACCACAGCCGAAAACGAGCGCGTAGCCCGGGATATGGATCTGGCACATGCTTTTTACCAGAGCAAGCTGAACGAGATAGCGGTGACCGCGAACTGCGTGTCGCACGATTATAGGATCAATTATTTCATGCCTGACGCGATCCAGGGCCAGCCTGATGCTATTGCCGCGATTAATCAACAGATCGCCAACAAAATCACCATGCAGTCGCTGGGCGGCACGCAATTCATCGCTGTACTCGACAAGAACGGTGAGATTCTTACTGGGCGAGTGCTGTCAATGCAGGGGGATTTATCTCCTGCTGTCACTAAGGGGAACTGGGGAGATCTGCCGATTGTCACACAAGCGCTGTCTTCAGGGGAGGGAGCAGCGGCGACGGAAGTCATCCCTGTTGGGTTCTTGGAATCCATTGGTCTGGCAAATCAGGCGTATATACCCTTGCTTGAGACGGCTAAAGCCGCTGATGAGCCGTATGATCCACGAGAAGGATCCGCAGGATTCGCATTGGCGAGCGTCTATCCAATCATTGACGATTCGGGACAAGTTATCGGAGCAGTCTTGGTTGCCCATCTATTCAATAACGATTTCACTCTGGTGGATCGAATTAAAGAAGTCGCCGGTGTTGACACGGCGACGATATTTTTTGGTGACCTGCGGGTTTCAACGAATGTGATGACTGAAGATGGCGAGCGCGCCGTCGGCACACGCGTCTCTGAAGATGTGTATATGGTTGTGTTGGAGCAAGAACAAACTTACGTTGGCAGTGCCTTTGTTGTGAATCAGATGTACATCACGCAATATGAGCCCCTCCGCGAGCACGCAGGCGATGTGGTCGGTATTCTCTACGTGGGTGCTCAACAATCGACGTTCCAGGCGTTGGTAGAGACCTTTCAAAATCAAGTCATTCTGATAGCCCTCGTTTGCATCGTGCTTGCTAGCATTATCGCTGTGCCGATTGCACGATTGATCACACGCCCAATCGCTTCCTTGGTGGAAGCTAATCGGCAGCTTGCCCAGGGGAATATGGCGGTTCAGGTTCAAGCCACTGGCGAAGGGGAGTTAGCCATTCTGGGGCGTTCGTTTAATAAAATGGTGGATACGCTGCAGCAGACGCAGCAAGAATTGCTTCAAAAGGAAAAACTCGCCTCCATGGGGCAGCTTGCAGCGGGTATAGCCCACGAGATCAATAATCCGCTCGGTACGATTCTGCTCTTTTCAGATGTGATGTATAAGGAAGCAGGCAAAGACGATCCTCGCCGGGATGACCTCAATATGATCATCTCTGAGACTAAGCGCTGTCAGTTGATCGTAGCGAATTTGTTGAACTTCGCCCGGCAGCAAGATGTCTTGACACAGCAAACCGATATCCATCTCTTGATGGATCAGATGATCAAAGGATTCGAACAACAACCGACCTTCAAAAATATTGAGATCATCCGGGAATACAGCCCCGATCTACCCAATATCCAAGCCGATCCGGGTCAATTGCAGCAAGTTTTCGTCAACCTGATTACGAATGCTGCCGAGGCTATGGAGGATGGGGGCGCGCTTACAATTTCAACACGCCCCATCGATAATCAGAGCGTCGAGATCAAATTCACAGATACCGGGAGCGGTATTCCCAAGGAGGATTTACATAAGATTTTCACTCCGTTCTATACCTCCAAGGTCCTAGGCAAAGGAACAGGGCTTGGGCTGTCGATCGTATATGGCATAATTAAAATGCACCGGGGACAGATCACAGTCCAGAGCAAAATCTGGGAGGGTACGACGTTCACGATAACCCTTCCTGTACGCTTGTTTGCAGATGGAACCGACTCCGCGAACGAGTCGGTAGTTTGAAAGCGGTGGAGAGGCGATGAAAACGGAAGCCAACATTCTCGTCATAGATGATGAACTGGGTATTCGCGAAGGCTGCCGGCGGGCTCTGACGCCGCAGGGTTTCTCTGTGGAGACAGCGGGCAATTTTGAGGAGGGATTGCAGAAAATTCAGGAGACCAGCTTCGATCTTGTGCTTCTCGATGTGATGCTGCCGGACGGAAGAGGCACAGATCTCCTCGTCCCCATTCATGAGAAGGACCCGGAAACGGTAGTCATCATCGTCACAGGTTATGCAACGGTAGAGCTGGCGGTCGAGGCGATTAAAAAGGGCGCGTATGATTTTGTCCCTAAGCCTTTCGATACCGACATTCTTCTCCTCACGGTACATCAGGGGATCGAGAGACGACGATTGGCGCTGGAGACCAAGCGCCTAGTAGCTGTTGAGAAGAAAGCGGAAGAGCTCGCTCGTGTGAATGAAGAGATGGAGCGTCTTGATCGATACAAAACACAGTTCACCTTGATGGTGGCGCATGAATTGCGAGCCCCCATTTCAGCTTTGCAAAGTTTCCTTCTTTCGATACTCAAGGGATATGTACCGCTTGAGCAGCAGGAGGAGATCCTCGAGCGGGCTGTCGCCCGCTCCCAGGAACTGCTTGACCTAGTTAACGATTTGCTCAATCTGGCTGCTGCCAGGGAGGAGATCACGCCGGCAATGTCGAAGGATCTCTCACTGGCAGATGTATTGGAAAAACTAATGCCACCTTTCCAATCACAGGCAGTCGATGAGGGGTTGAAGTTCGAGGTTTATATCCTGCAGCGGCCTAGTCTTGAGGCGGTTCCAGAACAGATGGAACAATTGTGGACGAACCTGATTTCAAATGCCATTAAATACACTCCTGAAGGCGGAAAGGTCGTTATTACACTCGATGAGGACGAGGGCTGGGCGATAGGTACTGTGAAAGATTCTGGTATTGGTATTTCTCCGGAACATCAAGCCCAAGTTTTCGAGGAGTTCTTCCGCACTCCACAAGCCAAAGACCATAACCACCTGGGCACAGGATTAGGGCTTTCCCTCACCAAACGAATTGTTGAGGGACACGGGGGGTCCATCGAGCTGGAGTCGGAGTTGGGGAAGGGAAGCCTGTTCCGTTTTCGACTGCCGCTTTAGATGAGTTGAACGGCTAATTGAGGGGGAGTACCATGGCAAAGTAAACCGATCTCGCAATTTGTGCTCTCATCAGCGCTGCTGGTGGGAACTTGTCTTGCTCCGGGCAGAGGATGGCATCGCCGTCCTTTTTTGTTTCCTGCATCAAGAGCTAGTTATTCTGGGATTTGTTACCGGTTTGATACCGTTTAGCGACCGGGTTTGTGACCAGTGTCTTCTAAACTGACAACAAGCATCAAGACCATTTACATCTCGAAATCGTGGTTGAGCTGGCTTCATAGGTTTTTACAGAGAGGAGGCCGAGATGACAACAGTAATGAGCCTTATTCGAAAACTTCGGAGCCCAGATAATAAACGGGTGCTCGAGGCTGTGGAAGGACTGCGGGCGCGAGGTTGGCTTGAGGATGGCTCGCTATGCAAGATTCCTCTGTGTCATGTCCGTTTTGAAGGGGCAGATCTCTTCAAAGCGAAATTGATGGACGTGGATTTTCACCAGGCCCATATGGCCAAGTCTAATCTAAGCATGGCAGATCTCAGTGGGGCGAAGCTCTCAAGGGCTGACCTGCAGGGAGCAGATTTCAGCGAGGCAAATCTGGAAAATACAGACATGTTTAAAACGAATCTGGAAGAAGCGCGCAATCTGACAGATGAGCAGCTGCTGAAAGTGAAGCGGCTCTGGGGTGCGACAATGCCGGATGGCACGCCGTATGACGGGCGGTTTAAACTCCAGGGCGACATCGCATTTGCGCAATGGGCAAAGGTCGACCCTGATGATCCGGAAGCTATGGCGTATTTCTTTGGAGTATCTCTTGAGACGTACATGCAGAGGCAAGAACAGCGGGAAGAGCCGTTGAAGGAATCCAGTTGAGTGTTCCAATAGGGAACCTCCTCGAATGATTGAATCATGAGGAACCATTAACTTCCGCGTGGCAAGTGATGTCTATAAAAGAAAGGATCAATGACGATGGCAAAGATACTGATTATCGACGACGATCCCGATATTATTCTGTCCACTCGCATGTGTCTGGAGCAGGAAGGGCATGAAGTTATCGATGCGAAAAATGGCAGAGAAGGATTGGAGAGAATCAAGGCTGATTTACCCGACTTAATCATTCTCGATGTGATGATGGATACGGCGACAGAGGGCTTTCAGTTGGCGCTCAAGCTGCGACAAACCGATCCGGCATCAGATCTAGCAGCGTACAGCAAGATCCCGATCCTGATGTTGACCGCTATTCACAGCACGACACCTTTACGCTTCGAGACGGATATCGATTATTTGCCGGTGGAACTGTTCGTGGATAAGCCGATCGATCCCGATGACCTGGTCAATAAAGTCAATTGGGTGCTCAGCGAGGGAGAGGCGAACTGATCGAAGGCTGGATTGTAATCTCTGACGCATCCTTCTGATGAGCTATCACCCACGTCCCTGAAGGGGCGTGGCGTGTTATCAGCCGCTGTTCCAAAACTATTCCCTCGAGTGTCTAGGCTGGTTGAAGACTCCAAGCTAAGGGGTGTCCTGTGGAGCTAATACTACCCATCATTCCACTGGCCTTCATATGTGAATTGGTCGATTCGTCGCTGGGGATGGGCTATGGTACTACGCTGACACCGCTGCTTCTCATTTTGGGCTATGACCCTCTGGATGTTGTCCCGGCCGTCCTGTTTTCGGAGTTCATTACTGGAATCCTTGCTGGACTACTCCACCACGAATTTAAGAATGTAGATCTTCGCCCCGGAGCTCGCGATTTCAAAGTAACGGTGGTAATGACGCTTTTCAGCATTGTTGGAGTGGTTCTGGCAGTTCTCATTTCTGTGTCCCTTCCTCCATGGGCAGTCAAGGCATACATCGGTTTTGTTGTGCTGGGTATCGGCATCAGTATTCTTCTTAATCACAAACGGAGGATCGAATTCTCGTGGAAGAGGATCGCCTGCTTGGGGCTCCTGGCTTCTTTTAACAAGGGGATCAGCGGTGGTGGATACGGACCTGTCGTCACGGGAGGTCAGGTTCTCTCAGGCATTGAGAGCAGGCGAGCGGTTGCCATTGCTTCCATGGCGGAAGGGATTACCAGCGCTGTCGGAGTAAGCATTTATCTACTAAGTGGAGTCCCTATTAACCTGGATTTGGCTTCATCTCTCCTTATCGGCGCGGTCCTCTCGGTACCCCTTGCAGCTTACTTTATTAGGCGAATTTCAACAGGGAAATTAACACTGGCCATTGGTGTGATGTCTACCGCATTGGGTGGTTATACATTGCTGAGGCTGCTCGTGTAGGGCTATACCTGGAACTAATTCATCTCAGGTCAAAATCTGCTCGAGACCTCAAGATCCTGCGAGTGAACGATCGGGGTATTAAACACTCCCCATGCCTAAATAAATCGTAAGGGCCGACCTACGTGTTGGCCCATTCTCTATACGCTGGAACAATCCATAATTGGCCTCTTAGCTAAATAAAGGACGTATGTCTCCCAGGAACTCAACATTTACACACCAATATAACTTGCCAAGTGACGCAAGGACATTTACGATCATAGAAGGAACAATCTTACATCAGGGGCATCCTCGGAAACGGTTCGCAGCACCAAGAAATCAAGAGCCATTATGAGGGTGTCCATGCCACTGGCTGGTCTCAAGCCGACCTATCAGGTTTTATCGTGGGTGCATCCATCATGTGTGTGAACCAGCACTTATCTCACGCAGTCCATAGATGCTCGTCGCTTCTTTCATATCCCCGAAGCCACAGCGACCAAGAGCTACCAATCTGCGGTATTCATCAGCGAATAATTGGACCTGAGGTTAATTAACCAAAGTGTCTATCTGGAGACGTCTCTACTCACAGAGCATAACCTCCCAATTCAGGCTTGCCTTTGTTGTGGCCATTATTGCTACGACCATTGCTGCAGGTGTTCCTGCCTATTTGATCATACGCTCCGAGCTGGAGCAGCAAGCCTGGGCCCGTTTGGCAGACGGGGCTCAAATCACCCGAATTTTGCTAAGGAACGAGCAGGACCGCCTTTTGGATCTGGGGAACCTGACGTCTCAACGACCAACTTTACGAAGGTACATGATTGAGGGCCGCACAGAGCGATTGCATGAGTACTTGAGGGAGTATCAATCGAGTGTCGATCTTGATATTCTCTTTGCATATGATGAGAATTGTTCACCGCTTACACCAGATGCCCTCCCGAACCTCTGCACGGATCTTTTGCTGAGCGGCCAACCTTCTTCTTTGGAAATAGTAGACACAGAACCCCGGTTGGTGTCTGTGGTTCATCAACCAGTGTTTGATGATCTCGACAACCAATTGCTGGGCTATGTGACACTCGGTGTCTATCTTGATGATGAATTCGCATCTCGATTGGCGTCCGCGTCAGGATTTACACAAAGTATGATATTAGACGGGAAAAGGGTCGCCTCGAGCTTGACTAATCTCACCGAGGTGGTTGACTATTCCGAGCAAAGGGACCCCGCGGATGCGGATAAGCTTTTACTGACTGAATTCACGCACGCCGACATTCGCTATCACGGGGCACTGTCCTCTCTTGACGGCAGGGATGAGGAGAGTAGGGCGAATGTCGAGACAGCTTTATCAGTAGAGAGCATGGTCTCTGCGGAGGGTCGAGGTTTGCTGATATTGCTCATGAGCACCTTTATCGTCATCGTGGTTAGCTCGCTTCTGGCCGGGGTGTATGCTCGAAAATTAACTACACCATTATTGCAGTTGACCTTAGCAGCGACGAATATCAGTGAGGGTGATTTGGCTACGCCTGTGCCGTGCCCAGAGCAGCCAAGTGAAATTGCGACATTAGCTCAGGCCTTTGAAGAAAGTCGCAACAATTTACGCACCATGCTGGAAGACCTTACGCAGGAAAAGGCGTGGTCAGAAGCACTGATCCAATCCATCGTGGAGGGGATCGTGACCATGGACAGTCAGGGTCGAATTACGTCTTTCAGCCAGGGCGCAGAACGCATCACTGGTTGGTCGCAAGAGGATGCGTTGAAAGAATCGCTCGACGAAGTCTTCGCTGTACCCGAGGGCGGACTCAAGTTCTCGGAGCAGATTCCACGCCCTGGAGGGATGCAGCAGATTGAGATTATCACCCATGAAGGCCACCAGACGACGCTCTCGGTTACGAACGCGAAACTGGTCCAAAAAGAACAATATGCCACCGAATCGGCATTGGTGTTGCGCGATATCACCGAGAAAGGAGCCGTCAGGAATTTCCTCTCGTATTTCCTGGCGAATATTTCACATGAATTCCGTACCCCTCTTTCTGCCCTCAATGCCTCAGTCGAGCTGCTTCTAGAGGAGCTTGATGACCTATCAAAAGAGGATATTAGTAGTTTGTTAAATTCCATACATATGAGTGTTACTGGTCTTCAAGCGCTCATAGACAATCTGCTTGAAAGTATGAACATCGAAGCGGGGCGCTTCAAAATCCGGCGGCGCCGAACGGATTTCAACGATATCATCATCGACGCCGTTCAGATGATGCAGCCCTTGCTCGATCGTCGTGAGCAAAAGCTCCATCTGAA
Organism: Anaerolineales bacterium; assembly: GCA_030642885.1. Classification (GTDB taxonomy): domain Bacteria; phylum Chloroflexota; class Anaerolineae; order Anaerolineales; family E44-bin32; genus E44-bin32. The sequence continues at coordinate 8,952 of DAOWMX010000011.1, forward strand.
TATTAAGGGACAGATCCCTGAAGTCAGAGTCGATCCAACTCGTTTGACTCAAGTCTTGGTGAATCTCTTATCTAACGCGAGTAAATACAGCCCGATAAATGCACCTATTCATCTAGTGCTTGAGCACAGGCTGGATGACGTACTGCGGGTCTCTGTGTCTGACCGCGGACCGGGTATACAGCCTGAGGATCGTGAGGACGTCTTTCGCCGTTTCGTCCGTTTGGAGGACCACGATGAAGCGCAATATGGCGTTGGCCTTGGGCTGTCTGTTGTGAAGGCCATTATCGAGGAGCATGGTGGTGAGGTGGGCATCGAAGGTCGCCCGGACGGTGGATCCATCTTTTGGTTTGAACTCCCTTGCGGTGGAGGAACTGGATGAAAGCTCTCATTGTAGATGATGATCTCGCTTTGTCAGATGTTGTGTCATTCACGATGCGTCGAGCCGGTTTTGATGTGATCACAGCCCATGACGGGCGGTCAGCGCTGGAAAGATGGGAAGCCGAGGATCCCGATATCATCATCCTGGATCTGAACCTACCGAAATTGGACGGATTGAGTGTTTGTAAGAGCATCCGCGATGAAGGGGATACACCGATCATCATTCTTAGCGTCCGTGGCGATGAAGAGGATGTCGTGAAAGGATTAGAACTCGGCGCGGATGACTACATTGTTAAACCGTTCAGTCCCCGTCAGCTCGTTGCCCGTGCCGAGGCTGTTTTACGCCGAGCGAAATCCGCTCCCGTAACTCCCGGTCCGATGAGCGCAGGGGATTTCATGCTCGATCCAGCCAGGAATGATGTGCGCATAGGCGACGATGACAACATCCAGCTTACGCAGTTGGAATGTCGCCTCCTGGAAGTACTCATGCTGAATTCCGGCCAGGTGCTCACTTCAGCTTCGATCATCGATTCAGTATGGGGTTCTGAAGGAGCGGACAGGGTAATGCTCAAGCAGCTTGTATACCGTTTACGGCGGAAAATCGAAAGCGAGCCGTCAGAACCCGTCCATCTGATAACGATTTCAGGAGTGGGCTACTCGTTTGAAGTCTGAACCTGTTACCATCTTGTGACCCATCTGCGACCGCGGTTGTTACCGTAGCCTTCTATACTGCGCATGAACCGAACCGAGTGAATTTTTACAACCGACAGCTCTCTTTTTGTAGCATCAAAGCTTCCAACTTAACTAAAAGGGATGCCGTTTCTGTGTAGCGGAGTGCATAGCATGTGTAAAATTGCCGGCAACCAAAGGGTCCTGGAAAAAGGATGCCGACGATCGACACACTGGAGTGGGCGATGCTTGAGACCTTGATCTATGGAATCCTGGTCGGCGCGGCGATTTTCTCCGCCATCCAATCCCTTCGCGCGGATAGTCTGCTGCGATCGGCAATTTGGTTGGCTGGAGTCAGCGTGTTGCTTTCTATTGTGTTCTATTTGCTCGGCGCGTATCAGGTAGCGGTAATTGAGCTAAGCGTAGGGGCAGGTCTGGTTACGGTGTTGTTCGTTTTTGCGATAAGCGTCGCCGGGGATGAAGGCATTGGCGAACGGTCGCTTGTGCCAAAGCCTCTCGCCTGGGGTCTAGTTATCTTTTCAGGCCTTCTGCTGATTTATTTCATTCTACCTATCAAAGCACCATTATCCACTATCTCCAAAACGAGTTTAACTGCTGTTTTCTGGGAGGATCGCGGCCTCGATCTGCTGGTTCAGATTGTCCTGATTTATTCTGGCGTTCTTGGGCTTGTTGGCATTCTGGCGGAAGCTAAGGCTCCTTTGCAGCAATCCATGGTTGATGAAGTCGCTGCAGAACGGGAACGGGCTTTGCAGGAGATGGAACAAACGGTGGTTCCAGAAGTAGACTCGCCCATCTAATCGCTATCGAAATCGATCTGATACCGGGTGATGGGTTCGTGTTCATCGCAACTAAGGAAATATCGAGATCAGTAAAAAGGACGAAGACATAAGATGAATATCTCGCCGCTTAATATCTGTCTACTGGGCGTCATAGGGTTAGTCGCAGCAGGGTTCTATGGACTGCTTACGACCCGTAATTTGATCAAAGTCGTGATCATGCTTCAAATTCTTGTGAAGGCGGCTGTCTTGGGGTTGATTACAGCAGGCAATATAAGTGGCCAACTGTACGTCACGCAAAGCATGGCCATTACTGTAATCGTCGCCGACACCATTGTTGCCGTCATCGGTATGGCCTTTGCCATCCAAATCCGTCGCCAAGTTGGCACACTCGATACCAATGAACTTTCTTCCCTGAGAGGATGAGTCATGGCAGCAATCTTGGTCCTTCTCACAATCGGACTTCCATGGATCGGCGCGCTCTTGGTATTGCTGACGGGGAATGAACGTCCGAAGCTTCAACATGCAGTAGCGTCAATAATTTCGGTCGCGGCAGGTATTTCCGCTGTCGTTTTGCTGTGGTTCACGAGCGATCAGCCCGTTCTGAGCATCCCCATGGGCAGCGTATTTGGTGTTTTTACATTTGTGCCTGACGCTCTCGGGGTTCTACTGGCAGTTATCGCCAACGTTGTCGGCTGCCTGGCGGTCATTTTTTCCATCGATTACATGAAGGGAAATGAGCAGCTAGGGCGCTATTACGCCCTGGTTATGTTCTTCATCGGGGCGATGGCTGGGTTGGGCATCTCGGGCAGCTTGCTGCTGATGTTCTTTTTCTGGGAAATCACGGCGTTCTGCTCTTACGCGCTCATTTCTTTCGATAACGATGACCCAAAGGCGGTCGCAGCCGGCATAAAAGCCCTGATCATAACGCAGCTTGGTGGAATCGGCTTGCTGGTTGGTGCGCTCATCATCAACTCATATGTTGGCAGCTACCAGATCAGTGCGTTTCTGACGAAAGCGGAGACCTTGCCATTCAACGTGCTGGTCTTGCTCGCTTTCGGCTTCCTCGCCGCAGCGATTGCAAAATCTGCACAAGTGCCGCTGCATACCTGGCTGCCCGATGCCATGGAAGCGCCCACCCCGGTCTCCGCGCTGATCCATGCAGCGACGATGGTCAACGCAGGCGTATACCTTGTGGCGCGTTTTTTTCCAGCCTTTGAAGATGTGCCTGGGTGGACGACGAGCGTCCTGGTTGTGGGTATGATCTCAGCTCTGTTAGGGGCTTTGATGGCGCTCGTCGCGGCCGATCTCAAGCGAGCGCTCGCCTACTCAACGATCAGCCAGCTCGGTTATATGTTCTTTGCCGTCGGCGTAGGTGCGGTATTCGCCAGTCAGTTCCATCTCCTCAGCCATGCGATTTTCAAGGCATTGCTCTTTTTATGCGCTGGTGCGGTGATCCCCGCTGTTGGCACGCGTGATATGCGGCAGATGGGCGGTCTCAGGAAAACAATGCCCTTCGTGTTTACGGTGTTCGTCATTGGCTCGCTCGCGCTCGTTGGTTTGCCGATAGCGAACGGATTCTTCAGCAAGGAATTGATTCTCGAAGAGGGTTTAATGCATGGTCCGATGTGGGCATACATCGGCATGCTGTTGGGCGTCGGGTTGACGGCGCTGTACGTGTCACGCATGGTCTTCATGGTTTTCTATGGGGAGAGTCACGGGGAAAAACCCATCCATGATGGACTTTTCTGGATGCGTGTATCTCTCACCGCGCTCTCCATCGGGGTGTTCACGACATGGTTGCTGGCGGGTGTCTTGAGTGATCTCATGGCACAGACTCTCCCGTTTCACGGCGTCCATGCCATTGGTACTTTCGAGCTGGCAAAGGAAATCATCTTAGCACCAGCGACATGGATCTCCATTGCTGTGATCGTATTGGGGATTGGGATCTGGATTCTGAGGGAGCCCCTGGCAGGAATTAAAAACTTACTGCGACCGGTCGCTCGAATTATTGAGAATGGGCTGGGGTTTGAGCAGTTGAACCAGGGGATCATCAACGGGACCAAGAATCTCTCCGCAGCGCTGCATCTCACACAGACAGGGCAGCTCAATTGGAACATTCTCGGAATCGTCGGCATGTTGAGTGCTCTTTTTGCCCTTTTGTTTATTGGAGTGTGATATGACCTTACCTGTTTGGGCATGGATTATCGTATTGCCACTGATCACATCCCCGTTGATCTACTTTATCGGTCATCTGGGCAAATCACGTGGGGTCTTCGCTCAACGAACTGCACTCCTTGCGTTTGCGGCGACATGGGCGGCTTTCGTTTTGGCAGCACAAGACCTGCAGCACAACGGTATTTCCAAGCTTATGGTTGGCTCGATCTCTCTCAAATTCGATGGTTTGAGCCTGCTGCTGGCCATGATTGCCCTGGTGCTAGGCAGCTTCGTGGTGATCTTCTCCGGTCACTATTTGGCTGACGAGGAAGGGCAAGAGAAGTATTATGCAATGCTCATGGCGATGATCGGGGTGATGATTGGGCTGGGCTGTACGAATGACTTATTCAATCTTTGGATATGGTTCGAGGCGATGGCAGTCACTTCCTATCTACTGGTCGCATTCTACAAAGATCTGCCCACCTCGTTGGAAGCAGGGATTAAATACCTGGTTCAGAGCGCGGCGGGTTCTACCCTCGTTCTCCTTGCCATAGGGCTTGTGGTGGCGGAGACAGGCGCATTGAATCTAGATGAGATTCGTCAAACTGCGGAGTCATCGCCAGCATTAATGGCTGCCGGAATATTATTCGTGATCGGCTATGGTGTGAAAACTGCCCTCGTTCCTCTGCACACCTGGCTGCCAGATGCCCACTCCCAAGCGCCAAGCGGTATTAGCGCTATGCTCTCCGGAATTGTTATCGAAGCAGGGCTTATTGCCATGCTTCGATCGCTTTCAGCATTATCTGGTGTGACGACCCTCTGGGGCCCGCTGCTCATGAGTTTTGGGATCTTGAACATGGTCGTCGGCAACCTGATGGCGTTTGGACAGGCTCAAGTAAAAAGGATGCTGGCCTATTCCAGCCTCGTGCATGTTGGCTATATGCTCATTGGATTAGGGATTGCATTTAGCATGCGAGACGTCATCGGAGCACAAGGTGGATTCTTTCACATGTTTAACCATGGCTTGATGAAGGGGCTGGCTTTCCTGGCAGCAGGATCAATGCTTTATACCCTGCACATCTCCAAGGGAGACCATCGCCCGCTTCTGTTCGATGACCTTGCCGGAGCAGCAAAACGCTATCCATGGGCAGCGCTAACGCTCAGCATCGCTCTGCTCAGCCTTGCAGGTTTGCCGCCCCTCGCGGGCTTTATGTCCAAGTGGCAGATCTTCGTTGCTGGGGTTGACACACACAATGGCTGGATCATAGCGGTGGTCGCTTTTGCAGCGCTTAATAGTGTCTTCTCGTTGACTTACTACGCACCGCTTGTAAACACTGTCTATCGATGTGAACCGTCCGCGATTGTGCTCTCCGGTAAACGGCTTCCTGTTGTCATGAAGCTACCGCTTGTGCTCATGGCATTGGGGATTATCGCCATAGGTATTTGGCCTTCGCTGATGAACTGGCTGACTGAGCCGGCCGGCACGGCCTTATTGGCCGGCCTCGGGGGCTAACCCACGATGAGCAAGATTGTTGAACTTCAGAAATGGGACTGCAGCGGGGAGGTTTGAAACGATATGAGAGACGTTCTTTTTAGCCCGCCAATAACCTTCGTGATCTATGTCTTATTTGCCCTGGTGCTCTACGGCTTCGGACGTATTTTGGCGGGTCCAGCAAGCGCCTCACCTATGAAGTCGAGCACATACGCCAGCGGAGAAGCCCCTCCTAAAAAAATTGCTGTTCCCGGCTACAGGCCTTTCTTCGTTATGGCTCTCTTTTTCGCCATCCTTCATCTGGGAGTCCTCGTGTTGGGCACTGGTCAATTTTCCCTCATGACGGGAGCATATCTTGGAGGGTTGTTCATCGTACTTATAGTGTTGATCTTAGGCTGAGGAGCAGGAGTGGGCGAGATGCATCAACGGGATAACTACTTCCAAAACCTTCTTTCTAGAATGAAGACATGGTCGCGAATCAATTCGCCATGGATATTGCATTTCAACAGCGGGTCCTGCAACGGATGCGATATCGAGATCCTGGCGACGCTGACCCCTCGCTACGACCTTGAGCGTTTTGGGGTCAAGCTCCAGGGAAGCCCTCGTCACGCCGATGTTTTGCTCTGTACTGGAGGGGTCACGCGTCAGGCGCGTGACCGACTATTGCGCATCTATTCACAGATGCATGAGCCTAAGTTTGTCGTTGCAATCGGCGCCTGTGCGCTTACCGGCGGTGTTTTCCGAGATTGCTACAACATCCTGGGAGGAATCGAAGAGGTGATCCCGGTTGACGCATATATTCCGGGGTGTCCGCCACGCCCGGAGGCGATTATTGACGGCGTCGTCAAATTGCTTTCCAGCCTGCAGGCGCCAGCAGTCGGCGAGAGTGGTCAAGTCTCTATAGATGAGATTGGAACAGAGGTGAAATAACCGAAATGAAAACAGAGGAAGCGCTATCCATAGCCAGGCAACTGGTGGAAGAGTGGGAGTTTAAAACAAAAACCGAACGCCCGGAGCCTAATCGTTTAGATGTTGCTCTCACAACGGTGGATGACCTCATCCCCATCGTCGTAGGATTGCGAGTGACACGCCTTGGCTACCTGGCGGCGATAACAGGTCTTGACCTGGGCCCGGATGAAGGGGATCTGGAAATTCTCTACCATTTCTGCACCGCCGCAGCAGTAATCACACTGCGTATCCGTGTGCCGCGCCAGGATGCATCCGTGCCCAGCCTTACCGAGATTATTCCCAGCGCGGAGGCCTTCGAACGCGAGCTCCGTGAGATGTTCGGCGTTGAAGTGATTGGCTTGCGCAACAAGATGCGGCTTTACCTTCCAGACGATTTGCCAGAGGACATATTCCCAATGCGGAAAGACGTTTCCGACCAGGAGATTTCTCAGGCCGTAACACTGCAGGAGATATGATGAGCGAAGTTGGAAAGAGAGAAAGCTTCACTATTCCTATTGGGCCGCAGCACCCCGCGCTGAAAGAGCCTGAGCACTTTCTTATCTCGGTCGATGGGGAAATTGTCACCGATGCGGTCGTCAGGCTTGGCTACGCACATCGCGGCATTGAAAAAGCTGTGGAGAGTCGAACCTGGGTGCAGAGCTTGTACATGCTGGAGCGCATATGCGGCATCTGTTCACATATTCACGCTATGGCTTATTGCCTCGGTGTTGAGCAGCTCGCCGGTGTAGAGGTCCCGCCGCGTGCGCAGGCAATCCGGGTCCTTGTGGCTGAACTCGAGCGCATTCACAGCCACCTCCTGTGGTTCGGTGTGTCGGCACACGAAGCTGGGTTTGACACACTTTTCATGTACACATGGCGCGACCGTGAGAAGGTCATGGACCTGTTAGAAGGGTTTAGCGGTAATCGTGTCAATTATTCGGTCAATGTGCTGGGAGGTGTTAAATTTGATATTGACGATGCACAGGCTATCGCAATCAGAGAAGCGGTCTCATTTCTCGAAGAACGGACGCACCATTATCTGGATGTAGTCACGAAGGATACGATGTTCCTGCAGCGGACACGAGGCATCGGCGTCATGACAAGGTCGCAAGCCGAAGTGCTCGGCACGGTTGGTCCTACTGCCCGCGCCTCCAATGTTTACCGAGAGATTCGCGTAGAAGCGCCTTATGCGGCATATGATAAGTACCCCGTGAAAATTATTCTCGATAATCGTGGAGATTTGGAGGCTCGTTTCGTAGTCCGGCTTACAGAGCTTTTCGAAAGCTACCGGATCATTCTGGAAATCCTCGAGACGCTGCCTGATGGAGATCTAACGACACGCATACCACGACGCATTAAAGCGGGTGAAACAGTCAGTCGTGTCGAAGCCCCGCGCGGCGAGCTTTTCTATTTCATTAAAAGCAATGGCAGCGATACTCCTGAGCGAATACGGGCGCGCACGCCGACAATCTGCAACATGATGTCGGTGATGAAACTCCTGGTTGGACACCAATTAGCGGATGTCCCCATGATACTGGCGGGCATCGACCCTTGCTTCTCCTGCAACGATCGCATGGTGGCCTTGAATCGGGGCCGGAACAAGGAGCAGCTGTTGACTTGGGAGGCATTGAGACAATATGGGATCGACTACTATAAAAGACGTTCTGATTAGTTTAACAGCGCTCCTCATCTTCCCGGGAGGCTTGTTTCTGCTGCTTGTTAGCTTGGCCTATGAGTGGGTTGATCGCAAGCTTCTCGCGCGCATGCAAAACCGTGTGGGACCTCGCTGGTTCCAACCCATGGCAGATACCATCAAATTGCTGGCCAAAGAGGAAATTGTCCCTGACGCAGTGGATGCGAGCTTATTCATCGGATTGCCCATCGTCGCTTTAGCAGGAGTGTTGACGGCCGCGATTTACATGCCCTTTCCTGGTCTTCCGCCTATAGGTAGTTTTCCAGGAGATCTAATCGTTACCGTCTTCTTGCTCAGCCTCGTGACAATTTGTCTGGGTTTGGCGGGAGCGAATACATTGGACCGGTTCTCGTTGGTGGGGGCAACGCGCACGCTGACTCAGCTTTTCGCCTATGAAGCGCCCTTTTTACTCGCGCTCTTAGGACCGGCTTTTGTCGCGCGCAGTTGGGAGATCAGCGAGATCATCAGCTACACGGATGGGCGCTGGCTGCTTATCACGCAGCCCTTCGGCTTTATCGTGGCGGTGATCGGGCTTATCGGAAAACTTGAGATCCCTCCGCTAGACGCACCAGAAGCTGAGACGGAAATCGTTGCCGGCGCATTAACCGAGTACAGCGGGAGGGGGCTGGCGCTTTTCCGGCTGGCCAAAGGTGTGGCCCTGGTTCTTGGACTTACTTTGATTGCCGCATTCTACCTTGGTGGTGTGGCTACCCCATTGTTGTTTCTGGTTAAGACACTCGCACTGCTTCTGGTCATCGTTGGCATCCATGCGCTTTTCACACGACTGCGAATAGATCAGACCGTTGGCCTCTGGTGGAAATATGGCACACTCCTCGTTCTGGTGCAGTGGTTGGGCATCATCATTTGGCAAGGGGTGATGATATGAAATTCGGCACAATGCTGGGCGATCTGACAATCTCACTTTTCAGCAAGCCAAGTACGGAACGGTACCCATTTGAGCGGAGCGAAACCCCGGAAAGATTGCGTGGCTTGCTCATTTGGCATCCTGAGAAATGTATCGGTTGTGGTTTATGTGCTAAGGATTGCCCGGCAGGAGCGCTTGATGTGATCGTGCTGGACAAAGAATCTAAGAAGTACCAACTGCGTTACTATCCTGACCGCTGCATATTCTGCGGGCAGTGCGTATACAGTTGCCGTCAGGGCTGCTTGGAGATGTCGAATGAGAAATGGGAACTGGCGGCTTTAGATCGGAGCGCGTTTGAGATTATCTACGGAGAATGCTTGGAGAATGAATAGATCCTGGGACGTCTTGCTCGGTGAGCAGTTAGGGCGCCTGCGGAAGACCACGGCATCACCTCGAGTTGCGGTTCTAGGTATCGGCCATGAGTTGCAAGGCGATGATGCAGCGGGAGTTCTCATTGCCCGGCACCTTCAGTCTCTGCTCGGACCATCTGAAGAACGCTTGGTCCTATGCGCCGGACCAGCCCCGGAGAATTGCACCGGAGCGCTGCGCCGTTTTGGACCTGATTTGGTGCTTATGATCGACGCTGCGCAGATGGATGAAGCGCCAGGAACCGTGCGGTTGATCTCATGCCAAGACGTCACTGGAATTGGCGCTTCAACGCACACCTTGCCGCTTCATATCCTGGTGAAGTATCTAACCTCCGAACTCGGATGCGAAATCACTTTGCTGGGAATCCAACCCGCATTTGTGGAGTTTGGGGAGATGTCTCCGCTCATGCTGAAGGTCGTACCAGCAATTGCTAAAAGGCTAGCCATTTTATTAGGTAAAGAACTGGGGGATGGGACTATTCAAGAAGGGTTGGCATTGAATACCAACGCTGCTGCCCTCGTACCGGATGTTGATGAAGTGCCTGCAGCTAAATCGGAGCAAGGAACAACATGACCGCGAAAATATTACCCAAACACGCTTTGCACGATTGGGTTGAAACCCTCCGCGAGTACTACAGGGTTATTGGTCCCAAGCCCGCGCAATCCCAGTATATTTTTGGGGATATTCACTCAGTCGATGATCTCGACCTGTCGTACCCGACAACGATCCTGCCTCCCAAGAAAGTGCTGCTGCCTCCGCGTGAGGATCTGTTTCATTTCGACGCGGTGGGAGAAGTCCCCATCGTTGAGCCGACGTTTGATGATGAACCGACAGTGATCCTCGGCATCCATGCATGTGACATGCACTCGATCGCACTCCTGGATCGGGTCTTCGAGAAAGGCACGACCGATCAGCATTACCAAACCCGTCGTGAGAACACAACTTTGGTAAGCCTTGAATGCCTCACCTCCTGTTCAGAATTTTCCTTCTGTAAGAGCATGGGCACACTCAGCATTCCCGAAGAATTCGATCTGCACATGACGGACCTGGGTGATGAGTATTTATTAGAGATTGGATCTAGTAAGGGTGAACGCCTCTTGCGGGATTTCGATGGAGTTCGAGAAGCGACAGACGCTGACTTCGAGCGCTTGAATAAAATCATGAGCGAGAAGTGGTCACACTTTACATATCGCCTTGATTTCGACGTCACCGAACTTCCAGCATTGCTTTCGCTGAGTTACGGCAGCCAGGTGTGGAAAGACCTTGGAGACCGGTGCCTCGCCTGCGGTGCGTGCAATATTGTTTGCCCGACTTGCTATTGTTTCGATGTGAGGGACGAGGTTGAATTCAGTTTGCACTCTGGTGGTCGTTTTCGAGTGTGGGATTCTTGCCAACTCGATCGCTTTGCTGTTGTCGCTGGAGGGCATAATTTCCGCGAAACTCGCGCAGC
>DAOWMX010000334.1 GCA_030642885.1 Anaerolineales bacterium
AGTGGCACGCTTATCGCCACCGAGATGAGCAAGGAAGCACCAAGGAGGCCCATACTATTAGTAAACGAACTCTTCAAGACATCGATGACGGGCACAGGGTTCAGCGTACTCGTAGCGGATGTCGACAAACCCAAATCACCTGTGATGACCCGTCCGAGAGAGGAGAATGCATCTGGAATGGCACGCCCAAGCGCTTCCTCAAATCCCATCCCGCGTGCCATCGCCAGTCCGAAATGACTTAAATAAGCGATAGCGATCAGGACGATACTTCCAAATAATAGCCGCCGCAGTAGGAGTGAGGATACGCCTACCAACATTTCCCATTGTTCCTGCTGCATCCCGGAGCGGAGTTTGTGGTACCAACCTGGCTGCCGATCTGACGGATTTGCTGTGCCTGACATTTATACTTCCTAAATTAATTTGGGATGATTACAACCTTAGTTGTGAGATTCAATACCGGAGACTTGTGGACTTGGTTCAACTCATGGCGAGCATAGAAGAGATTATACTAAAGAGCGGTTGAGTTTACTGAATTCATTGCCTGTGAGAGAAACTGAATCTTTGCGAACACCATTAAAATAGTGGGCATTTCCGCTACGTGCATGCCTGGATCCACACAAACATGGAGACACCGAAAATGTTAAAAGCAAGAACGAGAACGCTTGGCCTAATTATCTTCACCGCGTTAATCGCACTTATACTCACCAGCTGCAGCTCCGACCAAATTCGCAGCCCAAAACCTCGTTCCGATTGGAGCCGGGGGATACGCATTGGTTTCGCACATGGTCTGACACAACCCTCGATGATCATCGAAGCGGACGGTACGGTGCATATCGCCTGGACTGTGAAGACTGCATTGAATTCCGGCGAAGTTGGTTACAGCAAGATTTCACCTGATGGCGAATTTCTAATCCAGACGACGGTCTCCATCCCTGAAAATCATTTACGTGGAAGCTCATTGCGACAGAGCAGCCAAGGGTTGGAACTGTGTTGGATCAGCGACGAGGGCATACGATGTTCTCCCCTCAATGAGGATAATCCTGCGCGAATTGCTCCTTACACACTCGTCTCAGCCCCGCCCGATATTCAACTGTTCACATCTGCGGGTGAACACTACGCCTGGATTACCCCAAATGGTGATCTCTTTATCTCGGTCTCAGGGGGAGAACCCACGAGATTAGCCACTCGGGCCGTTAACGTCGAGTTAAACATTCAGGGCGATTCGCTCCTTGTCTCTTGGACGGAGGCAGCAAACGAATCTATGACGACCGTCTGGCTCATAACGATGAGTGAGGGCAGCATGGGTGAAGCGCATCAGGTATCGAGAATTTCGGCCGGTGTGCTTGCTGGACTGCGGCAGGTTGGCCTGGGTGCAGCAAGGGTCGATGACCAAAACTGCCTCGTGTATGGCTATGAGTACACCCGCGGGCTCGAAGGCGGGTCAGCTTTCACTGTACTGACCTGCCTCGATATGCAGACCTGGAACCCTGAAAGCGAACAAAGACTCGAACTCGTCATCACAGAAAAACTTAATTATCAGACGTACACAGGCCCTTTCGCGATCTCACGGCTTGCGCAGGTTGAAATCCCTTTCAGTAACTTCACCTACCTGCCATCAAGCCCCGTCGCGCTCGAGGATCAGATGGTTATTGTCGTGAGCACTCCTGCGCAGCTCCGCTACAAGGTTCGCCAGAACATTGCCATGCTGCTCTTCGAACATGGACAGATTCGCGGCTACCAACCCGTCACGGCGACAGCGAACACATCGCTTTCCCCCAACCTGGCCGGGGATGCGGATGGAAACCTGTATATGGCCTGGCTGGAAAGAGGGATCGGCAATAATGTTTACTTCGCGACGACGAATCCGCAGGCTGCGGATCTCCTCAATCAAACCGATATGAGTGAGGTGACCATAGCGATCCTCGGCATCTTCGTTGAAGCCGTAACAGGGCTGCTCCTGCTGCCTTTCATGCTCCTTGCCATTGGCCTTGCTTACATCGCCGTTTTCATCACTTCTCGGGTCGCCGGCTTGATACGACTCGAACGCTGGAAAGATCCGATCGGTTTTATCTCTGGCGCCGTAGTCTTATGGGTCGTTAAGCTTTCTTTCTTGCCTTTTTTTGGAACATTCGTCCCATTTGTAACTTGGCTTCCAGAGATTCCAGCTTCAGCGATCATGGTCTAT
>DAOWMX010000130.1 GCA_030642885.1 Anaerolineales bacterium
GGGGTTCCTGCTGAACCCGCTCGACGGCTTCTCCTATCTTGCTAAAATGAAACAGGGCGCAGACGGCTCCTGGTTGTTCTCCCTGCCTTACGCTGCAGAGCCGGGACCGGGTACATTCCTCTACGTCTACCATCTGTTCCTTGGCCATCTCTCGCGCTGGACCGGAATCCCAACGATCGTCCTCTTTCATGTTGCCAGGATTTTCGCCGCTGCCCTGATGTTCCTGCTCGTTTATATGCTATTTCGAGCGACGCTCCCGGAGAGAAGTGCGAGGCGCAGCGCGCTCCTGCTTACTCTCTTTGGATCAGGCCTGGGTTGGCTGACAGCTCCGCTGTTTAATCTGCAGCCCAGCGATCTTATGATCCCTGAATCGATTCCCTTTCTCATCGCTTATGGAAATGCCCATTTCCCCCTTGCCGCGGCCGCGCTCCTGGGAGGGATCCTGGTCATTCTCCTGCTGCAAGACCGGCCGGGACTACGTCTGGCACTTGCCCTTCTGTGCGGTACGATCATCGGGGCGGTATTGCCTTTCTCCGCGCTGAGCCTTTTCGCAGCCGGTTTCACCTGGTATATCTGGGAAGCGACACTCCATTATCGGAAAAACGGTGCAGATGCATTAAAGCAATGGTGGTTACCCAACCTCGCCCCGATCCTGGGGTTGGTTGCTGGAGCGGCTCCATGGCTGCTCTATGATTTCTGGGTCAGTCGGGTACATCCGGTGATCTCAGCCTGGAATCTCCAGAACCAGACGCTCTCCCCGCCGCCTCTGAATTACATCTTAGGATATGGTTTGATCTTGATCCTGGCGGTCGTTGGAATCTGGCGCACGAAACCCGCACAGACGAAAGAAGGGCGCCTGCTGTTAGCCTGGCTTGTGAGCGGTGTAATCCTGCTTTACATACCAGTCCCGTTTCAGAGGCGCTTATCGCTCGGTCTTTTCTTCCCAATGGCCGCGTTAGCGGGGCTCGGATGGGTTTCACTCACTGCGAAGCTTTCCCGGGCTCACCTTCTAACCGCGATCCTCATTCTGCTCGTCATGCCCTCCAATCTGCTCGTCGTATCAGCAGGGCTGCTCGGTGTGGCACAGGGAAAGTCCGCCGTAGTTCATTATGGGGATGAACTAACGGCGTACCATTGGGCAGCGGAGAGCCTGCCACAGGGGTCGCTCATCCTGGCGGCACCGGAGACGGGAAATCGCATACCGGCGTTCGCCTCTTTACGAGTTCTCTACGGTCATCCCTTCGAGACGCCGGACGCAGACGCCCAAAAACAGAAAGTGGAAGAACTTTTCAATTTTGGGGGCTCTGCAACCTCAGGCATACAAATGCTGAGCGAGGGTGGGATTGAATATGTTTTTTACGGCCCACGCGAACAGGAGATCGGGAATCCGGCATGGCTTGCGGAACTCGAACCGATCGGTGAGTTTGGCGAGGTTCGTCTCTACAGGGTAAATTCCCAATGAGTACCAGAGCGCGTGATTGGTTGTTGGCTCTTCTCGTGATGGCAATTGCTGGCGCGTTATGGATTCTACCGCTCACCTTGCGGCCGCAGCATGTGCCATTCTGGCCGGGCGCGGGTTTCAGCGATCTGCTGATTTCTCACTGGCCAAACGCCTTCTGGATCCAGCAATCGATCGCTGAGTGGGGGCAGATCCCCCTCTGGAATCCAAACATCCTGTCCGGCATTCCTTTCGCGGCGGACCCGCTTTCCGGTCTCTGGTACCTGCCAAATTGGTTGGCGGTGGCTTTTCCTGGAGCGATTGCCTTCAATACTCTCTTCTGGATACATCTCACCTGGGCGGGCTTAGGGGCCTGGGCGCTTGCCCGAGAGGAGGGGTTGAGCAAGTGGGGGGCTGTACTCGCGGGCATCGTGTTTGGCGGCGCGCCGAAGTTCGTCGCCCACATCGCCCTCGGGCATGTCGGGCTGGTTAGTGCAGTAAGCTGGACACCATGGGTTCTCCTGCTTACGGCAAAGACCCTGCGTCAGATTCGGACCGAGCAATCGTGGCTGAAATGGGGCGCCCTGACAGGGGCGGTTCTGGGTCTTGTTTTCCGTGCCGATCCGCGTTGGTCGATCCCTTTGATCGGATTTGCTGTGGTGTATGGAATACGCAACATGCTCCGTGACCGGCAATCTGGGCTGAAGTTGCGCAGGATCGCGCTCGCTGGAGTAGTGGCAGGCGTATTTGCGGCAGCGATCGCCGCGTGTTTGGGGCTGCCATTGTGGGAATTCCTGCGGTTATCCACTCGCAGTGGGATCAGTGCGAACGAACGGGCGATTTTCTCACTCCCGCTTGAAGGGCTGTTGGGGACTATCTCAATCCTGGAGGGGACGCCCGAATGGCTGGCGTATTTCGGGGCAAGCGTTTTAGTTATATCCGTCCTCGCAATGTTCAATCCCGACCGTCGCCCCTGGTTCTGGATCGGTGTATCGTTTTTCTCAACCATCCTCGCGCTGGGACCTGCGACCCCGTTTTATAACCTTATAAGCGCCCTCCCTGGGGCGGATGTTCTACGCGTACCTGCCCGTTTCCTATTTGTCAGCGCGCTCGGGTGGGCCTTCCTCGCTGGTTACGGTCTCGATACTTTGCTAATCTCAAACAGAGACGATATAAAAACCAGAGGCGTGAAAATCTGGCTGTTTGCGATAACGAGTCTCATCCTGGCTGTGAATATTGGGTTAGGGATCATCGGCGGGGTGGACTCCATTCGTCAACTTGCCCCCATGATCACAGCTATCCTTGTTTTCGCGCTGATAAGCATCTTCATCGCCGACCGAATCACTCTGCGGAGAATCATTCCCCTGATTCTCGGAGTGGTGGTCATCGATCTTCTCTGGATCAACGTCGGGCTCATCGAGCCGAAGTCGACGGAAGCAATCCTTTCAGACCGTTCCGAATTGACCAGCTTTCTGCAATCGGATCATGGTATCTCCCGCGTTTTTTCCCCATCGTACAGCGTGCCCCAACCTCAGGCCGTAATAAACGGGGTGGAACTCGCCGATGGCGTCAACCCACTGCAGCTTTCAGCCTATCGCCATTACATGGAAGCTGCTGTGGGGCTGGATGCTGGAGTCTATGATGTTACTTTGCCATCTTTCCCGGATGGCAATCCCAGCACTCCGTGGGGTTTCCAGGCGGATGGGGAAGCGCTCGGTCGACTGAATGTCGAATGGATCGCCTCGGACTATCCCCTCGAGGATGACTCGCTCACCCCTTCTGGGATTGTCGACGGCGTCTATCTCTACAGGCTTGAGGGATTGCGAACCAGGTCCTGGATGGAGAGTTCGGAGAATGACCTCGATTGGCAGCCGATCACGATCACGCAGTGGACACCGAACTGGATCCGGCTGCAGGCGGCCGGTCCGGGGGTCGTTGTTTTGAGTGAAGTAGCCTACCCTGGTTGGCGCGTACTCGTCGACGGAGAACCGTCTATGCTCCTCACGGTGAATGGCTTATTTCGAGCCGTTGAACTAGAAGCAGGGGAACATGAAGTCATCTTCCAGTTCTATCCGATAACCCTCATGGTTGGGATCGCGATTTCCGGCGTTGGATTGCTGATCCTGCTATATTTATGGCTCAGACGATGAAGAGACAAGAACGGCTCTGGTGCTTTTGGTATGGGGTGATCCTGGCCTGTATCACAACGCTTCCTTATCTGATGGGGATGGCTGTTGAGGGGGATGAATGGCTTTTCACAGGTTTTGTCTTCGGCGTTGAAGATGGAAATTCCTACATCGCTAAAATGTTCCTGGGACAAATTGGGAATTGGTTGTTCCGCACCCCGTATAGCACAGAAATCCAAAATGGCGTACTTGCCTTTCTGCCTTACATGCTGCTCGGAAAATTGGCTGCTCCTCCCGAAGTGCACATTCAACTCGTCGTGCTGTTTCACGTCTTTAGGGTGCTCTGCATTCCCTTTACCGTGTGGGTAATTTACCAATTTATCAGCAACTATATCGAGGATATCCGCTGGCGGAGGTGGGCAACGATCCTGGCAACGATCGGCGGCGGGTTGGGGTGGGTAATTCTCCTAATGGGCGGGAGCGGTTGGTTGGGGAGTCTGCCGCTGGAATGGATCTCACCTGAATCGTTTGGGTTTCTGGCGATATACGGATTGCCGCACCTTGTCCTCGCCCGCGGGCTGCTGTTCTTGACGTTGGTCCTTTTCCTGCGTGCCGAAGACGACCCAAAGTGGTCATGGCTTGCTGGATGCGTGATTGTACTGCTCCTTCTGGTTCAGCCTTTGTCCGTGCTCACGCTCAGCGCAGTGATCGGAGCGTATAATCTTCTGGTCCTCGTTCATAGTCTGGTACAGAGAAAACCACAGATCTACCAGCCTCTCTTTTTCAACACTTTCCGAATGGTCCTCCCGCCGCTGCCGTTATTCGCTTACTTCGTTTATTCCTTCTCGACCGACCCCTTTTTAACGGCGTGGACAGGACAGAACAAGATTCTCTCACCACATCCAATTCATTATCTGCTGGCGTATGGCTTGATGATTCCATTCTTGATTGTGCCTTTCCGGAAGAGAGTATGGGAAACCCGCCCTCAATGGCTCCTGCCGATTGGATGGCTGACTGCAGGGCTATTGTTGGCATACTTCCCCCATAATCTGCAGCGCCGCCTCCCGGAGGGGATCTGGGTTGCGATTGTTACGCTTGCCGCGCTGGGGATGGCGGAGTTGTGGCGACGCCGCCCCTGGGGCAAGATGTTTGTGTGTTTCTCCATAGCGGGTGCCCTTATCTCAAGCGCTCTTCTCCTGATCGGCGGCCTCCAGGCTGCCGCCAGACCGGATCTGCCCTTGTTTAGACCCGATGAGGAGGTTAGAGCCTTCCAGGAATTGGAGAGGATCTCACCGCAGAATAGCATCGTCCTGTCATCCTATAACACTGGAAATGCGCTGCCAGCGTGGGTCTCCGCTAGGGTCCTTGTTGGGCATGGTCCAGAAAGTGCCAACCTGGATGAGTTATTACCCGCAGTTACGGCGTTCTTCAACGAGGGGTGGGACGCGAACCAGCGCGAGGCTTTCTTGGAAGAGCAACAGATTGACTTCATCTTCTATGGACCTCTCGAGCGGGAGCTGGGAGAGTGGGATCCTGATTCATCGTCCGCGTTGATCCTTCGTTACGATGAGAACGGATATCGTATTTACGAGGTTTCGTTATTACCGTGAAAATCCAGCGCAATCATCTAGTTTGGATATTGATCGCCATCGGACCGATCCTGCTCTTTGGACCGATGCTCGTAAGAGGTGAGGTCCTGTACTGGGGCACACCGATGCTCCAGTTCGTTCCCTGGCATAAGTTTGCGCTTGAGGTGCTCAAGTCGGGCCACCTTCCGCTCTGGAATCCACTGCTCGGGATGGGTGCTCCGCTGCTCGCGAATTATCAGTCTGCTCTACTTTACCCGCCGAATTTAACCCTCTTCCTCTTCGGGCCAGCGTACGGGCATGGCGTTCTCGTTACGCTTCACCTGATTTGGGCGGGGATTGGGATGGCTCTCCTCGTACGTAGGCTCGGATTGGGAAACCTTTCTCAGCTCATCGCTGGTTTGAGTTACAGCCTCTCGGGCTACCTGGTTGCCAGAACCTGGTTCATCAGTATTAATCACGCTGCGGCATGGCTGCCCTGGATCATCTTCGCCACGGATAGGCTTTATGAGTCTGTCCCCCGCAAGAATCTCCGCCAATTTTATCCTTCGGTCTTTCTTTTAGCGGTTGCCTTTAGTTTCCAGTGGTTGACTGGACATGCCCAGACGGCCTGGTACAGCCTATGCCTGAGCGCGGCCTGGTTTGTCTGGCGCGCGATTTCTCTTGATACCTGGCGAGATCGACTGCGAACTGCGTCGGCGTACTTATTAGCCGGAGTCCTGGGTTTTGTTTTAACTGCTGCTCAATTGCTTCCAACTCTGGAATATTTGCTGAATACGGCGCGGGCGACTAACGTGGACCCCAAGGTGGCGATGACGTACTCGTTTTGGCCGTGGCGCGCTCTCGGCCTCCTGTTGCCTGACCTATTCGGGAATCCCTCCAGGGGGAATTACTGGGGGTATGCGAATTTCTGGGAGGATGCGATCTACATTGGCATCATCACGCTGATTTTCGCGATACTCGGAATCGTGTCTAGCCTGCGAGGCAAGAGTTCACGCTCCACATTAGGGAGGTTTCTCGTTTTTGTTTCTTCTATAATCGTGATCCTCGCCTTGGGCGCGAACACGCCTGTCTTCCCATTCCTCTTTGATCATGTACCTACCTTTAACTTGTTTCATGCACCTGCCCGCTGGAATCTACTCCTGGTTTTCTCGCTCGCCCTCCTGGCTGCGATAGGGGCAGATCAATGGCAAACGCCTTCTGGAAGAGCACTATACTGGATCCGTCTAGGGACAGCGGGTGCGGCAGTTGTGGGTCTGGCGGGATATTTTGGAGCACGCTGGTTAGGAGGCGTCGAGCCTACTTTTGTTCGTGCGCTTGCGATTGCCGGCGTCGGCCTGGCAATTACCGGAGCGCTCACGCTCTTCGTTGATAAAACCCGGGCGAGATTAACCCTGCTTCTTGTTGGGGGATTCTTGCTGATTGACTTGCTCATCGCCGGAAGCGGTTTGAACCCA
>DAOWMX010000301.1 GCA_030642885.1 Anaerolineales bacterium
AGAATTCTCCCGAGCGGAAAAGGTT
Organism: Anaerolineales bacterium; assembly: GCA_030642885.1. Lineage (GTDB taxonomy): Bacteria > Chloroflexota > Anaerolineae > Anaerolineales > E44-bin32 > E44-bin32. The sequence continues at coordinate 26 of DAOWMX010000301.1, forward strand.
GCTAAGGAGCAAGCTGCGCACTCGCTGGGCCCTGCAGATCACCTCACACTACAAATTCCGATAAATTCTACCCTGGACGCGGAGGTGTGTTTCTCGCTGCTTCATTCATCTCTAACAATGCTATGGCGACTCGAGATCAAGAATAAAGGAGCCTCCGTAATCCAGCTAATTTCGGCAGATATGATGGCTGCGGGGGCCGAAGAGAGAAAGGACAGACTGAGTGGTGTTCACTTCTCCTCACCTGAGGTTGACTTAGCGTTCTATTCCAACGGGTGGCAGAGCTGGAGTTACGCTGGATTGGTTGGAGCAGACCAAACGATGCCAGGGACTCGACTAGGGCCAATCAGGCGCACGATGATAGACCGGCCGGGCGCGAGGTTACGCAGGGGACGAGGCAGAGTTCATTCAGATATGTTCGGTATGCTTCTGGAGCGCAACAGCAATACTGGAATTCTAGCGGGTTTTCTATCTCAAAATGAGGCATTTGGGACGGTACTGTCTTTTTTAGAAGGCACACAACCTTCGCTCCATCTACGGATTAATCTGGATGATGTGCTCCTGGATCCGGACGAAACCTTCATCACAGATTGGGCTTGCCTCGATTTCATCGATACGAGATCCAGCGACCCCATGTCAACATATCTGAATTTGTCGGCTGACGAGAACTCGGCTCGAGTCGCAAAAACATCTCCGCTGGGGTGGTGCTCCTGGTATTACTACTTTCAGGATGTCCATCAGACCCATATTCACGATCACCTTCAATGGGCAAAAGAATACCAGAAGGAAATCCCGCTGGAGGTTATTCAAATCGATGATGGATATCAAGCAGAGATCGGCGATTGGCTGACAACGAATGAACGCTTTCCCGGCGGCATGGCTCAACTTGCGGGAGAGATTCAAGGATCGGGTTTTGAGGCGGGTTTATGGCTTGCGCCTTTTATAGCCCTTCGTTCCGCGCAAGTGGTGAAAAGACATCCGGATTGGGTTCTTCGAAACCGATATGGTCTGCCGGCAAATACGGGTTGGGTTTGGGAATCGTTTGGTCGTGCTCTTGATGTGACCCATCCTGGCGTACAAGAGAATATTGCCAACGTGATCGATATTGTAGTAAACCATTGGGGTTATTCATACCTCAAGCTGGACTTCTTGTATGCGGCAGCGCTCGCTGGCAAGCGATTCAACCCGCGGCTCACAGGTGCGCAAGCGCTTCGGCAGATGTTGAGCAAGATCAGGGAGGCGGCAGGTGATGAGTGTACTCTCGTTGGGTGTGGCTGTCCGCTAGGTTCTGGTATAGGCATTTTCGATTCGATGCGCATCGGCCCAGACGTCGCGCCTTCCTGGAAGCCAAGATATGCCTTCGTCGACGCGCTCATCCAGAACGAGATGGACCTTCCTTCGGTTCGCAATGCGCTTCATAACACGATCACACGAACTCCGCTTCACCGCCGCTGGTGGATTAATGATCCAGATTGTTTGCTCCTTAGGAAGGACGAGACACAGTTATCTGAAGCGGAAGTCCAGACTTTGACGACAGTAGTGGCTCTTTCGGGTGGCGCAACGATCGTCTCCGACGATTTGCTCGCACTGGATGCAGAGAGAAGAAGCTGGCTTGCCCGCTTGTGCCCACCGTTACCTGGGAGAATGCACGTCGCCGATCTCCTCGAGGAAGAGAGACCAAAGCTGTTGCACATGAAGCTTGCAGGACCTATTGGAAAATGGTGGCTCATAGCGATCTTGAATTGGGAGTCGGAAGAGAGGCAATTCGGAATTCCACTTGAAAGGTTCGGACTTAACCCTTCATTCGATTATCATTGTGTTGATTATTGGAATGCGCAGTACAAGTTTGTTAGCGATAGCGTTCTCAATTCAGGTCCCATCGCTGCCCATGGCGTTAAACTGTTTGCGTTGCGTGAAGCGCGAGATGAGTCACTATGGGTCGGGGATACTTTACACATTTCGCAAGGATTGTGTGTGAAGTCCTGGCATCATCATGACCAAACACTCACAGTGATGATAGACTGTGAGCGTGGAGCTCAAGGTCAAGTTTGGCTTGCTCTACCTGGTCCTCCGAAATCTTTGCGAGTCGAGGGGCGTGAACTGGAATATGAGGCAGTCAGTGAAAAGGTCTATTCGATTTTCCTTGAGGTCGATGGATTGGCGACCCTGGAAATTGAACTGTCGTGAGGTCGGGAATGACGATTGATCAAACGATCCTGCTCATGACGATTATTTTCGGGTTGGGCGTTTTGGTTGCCGTTCGTGTTGGCTGGGTACAAATCCAGGCTGCACGGAAATTACCCTATTATCTCCTGCGCAAAGAGCGGATGCTCATCGGGTGGCGTTGGTTTGCACTTGCTGCTGTGTTTGTCGTTGCGGGCATTGTATCGGCGTCCCTTGGGCGCAGGGCTGTCTATGCACTATATCCCCCAACCCCCTCCATCACTCCAATCGCAACGAAAACATCCACGCCCACGATAACGCCAACTTTAAGAAACACGAATACACCGACGATTACGCTAACATCCACGGTCACCCCGACAGCAACACAGACGCCCACGCCGTCGCTACCGGAGGAGATCCATATTCTCCTCATGCGTGAGACGCAGACTCCTGATCCCGAGGCTGTCTTCAGTCCCGTGCTGGTGGCAAGGAGAATCGATCGTCGAAATTTTCCGCTCGGAACGTCTGAAATATTTACGAATCCAGTCAGAAGATTGTTCGGGACATTCAGCTATGACTATCTCACCGACGGTATCCGATGGACTGCAATCTGGTATGCCGGATCGGAATTGATCTGTTTGGAAACACATCCGTGGGATGGGGGAACCGGCGGTTATGGATATACAGAGTGTGAACCGGGAGCCTGGTTTCCTGGAGAGTATGAGGTCCAGATCTTC
>DAOWMX010000006.1 GCA_030642885.1 Anaerolineales bacterium
CGGGGACAGGGAAATCGATGGCTTACCTGGCCCCTGCCTTCGCATGGGCGACACAAAATGGGCTGCCCGTAGTCATCTCAACCAATACGCTCAACCTTCAGGATCAATTAATCCACAAAGACATTCCCGACTTGAATCAGGCCCTGGGCACTGAATACCAAGCAGCGGTTCTTAAAGGGCGCGGCAATTACCTCTGCCCCCGCCGCTTCAACACCTTGCGCAGCCTGGGTCCGCGATCATCAGAAGAGACGCGTGTTCTCACCAAACTCCTGCTCTGGTTGACCAACGGCGGCAGCGGCGATCGCAGCGAGCTCAACCTGCCTCGGGAAGAGTCTGTGATCTGGGCGAGATTGTCTGCAGATAACGAGGACTGCTCGATCGAGAATTGCGTTCAACACGCTGGCGGGACTTGCCCCTATTACCGCGCTCGTGTTGCAGCAGAGCACGCCCATATCATCATCGTTAATCATGCGCTCTTATTAGCTGATATCGCCATCGGAAACCGTGTGATTCCCGAGTATCAATATCTGATCATCGATGAGGCGCATCACCTTGAGTCAGCAACGACAAACGGCCTGAGCTATAGCGTAACGGAAAGGGAAGTGCAGCGCATTCTGCGCGACCTGGGGAGCCGGACAAGGGGGCTCTTACGTCAGATTAATGAATTCGCCCGTGCCTCGCTTCCTCCTGAAGGTTCCGCACAGGTCGATCGAGTCATCAGCGCAGTCTCCGACCGAACTGTCGAATGCATCGAGATGTCCAAGACTCTATTCGGACACATCGCTGAAGTTCTTGAGAATCAGCGTGAAGGACGAGAGCTGGGATTCTACGGGCATCAGATGCGCATCGTTCCCGCTACGAGAACGCTACCTGATTGGGAAAAGGTGGAGATCTCCTGGGAAAATCTGCGCGGCCCGCTCGCCAAGATCGTTGAGAAACTCGCAGAAATGGCCGATGATCTTGAAAGCCTGGCAGAGACCGGGGTCGATTCTGCCGAAAACCTGTCGGTCGCGGCACGCATCGCCCGCCGCAGCCTCGGCGAGGTCTACAAACACCTCGAACGGATGATCTTCGAACCTGACCCGGCTGATATATATTGGGCTAATGTCCGCCCTCCGGGCGAGCGTCTCTCGCTGCATGCTGCACCCCTCGAAGTCGGACCACTCGTGGAGCGCTATCTCTGGCACGAAAAAGAAGCCGTAATCATGACCTCGGCTACGCTCACGACAGCCGGTGACTTCGACTATATCCGCCGGCGGTTGTACGCACAGGACGCGGACGAGCTGGCCCTCGGTTCACCGTTTGATCACGAATCTTCCACGTTGCTCTATCTCGTGAACGACATACCGGAGCCCGTCCAACGACAAGCCTATCAGCGCGCTCTCGAAAGCGGATTGATCCGCCTGGTTACCGAGATCGGAGGACAGACGATGGTCCTCTTCACGTCGAATGCTCAACTGCAGGCTACCGCCCGCGCCTTGGCCGAACCCTTAACAAGTGCGGGTATTCATCTTCTCGAGCAGAGTCGAGGAGCGTCCCGCCACGCCTTATTAGAGAGCTTCCGAACGACAGAGCAAGCCGTCCTGCTCGGCACACGCTCTTTCTGGGAAGGCGTTGACATCCCCGGACCAGCGCTCTCGGTGCTTGGGATTGTTCGCCTACCATTCGCAGTCCCCAACGACCCCATCATCGCCGCTCGTGCAGATACATACGAGTCCCCCTTCGATGAATATATGCTTCCCGAAGCCATCCTGCGTTTCCGGCAGGGTTTTGGCCGTCTGATCCGCACCCGCTCAGATCGAGGCGTCGTAGTGGTCTTCGATCGCAGAATCACCTCTAAATTCTACGGACGCCTGTTCGTCGATTCGCTCCCCCGCTGCAGCGTCAAACTCGGAAGCCTGGACGAGCTTCCGGAAGCAGCAACTCGCTGGCTTGGTCTTTAATCGCGCATTGACGCCCTTCGCCGCATCCGACTATAATCGACACACAAAACCTCTTCAAATACGTCGAAGGATGGAACAACGTGATTGATGTTAACGAACTGCGAAATGGCGTGACCTTTGAGTTGGATGGGAACCTCTTTAAAGTAATCGAGTATACACACCATAAACCCGGACGGGGTAAAGCCACGATCCGTACGAAAGTGCGCAACTTGCGCAGTGGCGCCGTCCTTGAAAAATCATTCACATCAAGCGATCGGGTGCAGGACGTTCGGCTCGACTACCGCACCGCCCAGTTCCTCTACTACGACGGGAGCCTGTACCATTTCATGGACGTGGTTTCATTCGAGCAGCCGGCGCTTGATATCGATGCGGTGGGAGATGCAGTTAATTACCTCACTGAAAACCTGGAGGTGAAACTCACCTTCTACGAGCTGGAACCAATCGAGCTTGAATTGCCAACTGCAGTCGATCTCGAAGTCACAGAGGCGGAGATGGCGTTAAAAGGCGACACTGCCACAGGCGCAAATAAAACCGTTACGATGGAGACTGGCCTCAAGGTCCAGGTTCCTCTTTTCGTCGAGAAGGGCAATAAAATTCGTGTCGACACCCGCACTGGCGAGTACTTGACCCGGGTTTAGATCAAAATAAACCACACCCCATCCCTATGATGATTACCCCTGCCGGCAAAGAATGCCCCTACTACTACGAGGACTTTAATCGAGGTCGATCCATACAGGAATGCCGTCTGCTAGAAAGTACCCCCGACGGTGGAGATTACACGCCTGATCTTTGCGAGAAGTGTAAAGTTCCCAGGATCAAGATGGCCAACGCCTGCCTCAATATGGTGTTGGAAGCTAAGGTTAAACGCAGCTTTCTCGGTCTTCGACGAAATATCGAAATTACAGCCTTCTGCACACAGACAGTCCAGGATGTGCCCGAGCCAGAAATCGGCTGCGGACAGTGTCACCTCGAATTTCCTGTTTTCAGAACCTCCGCGGAGGAATAATGCTCAAAACCATCCTGCTTGATCTGGACGATGCGCTCCTTGATAACAAGATGGAGAGCTTCCTCCCAGCCTATTTCCAGCGGCTGGGAGATACCATGTCGGACACCTTCGCTCCAGATGGTTTCATTCGCGAGCTCGTCGTCGGCAGCCAAAAGATGCTTGAAAACAGCGACCCTCGAGTGACGCTTGAAGAAGCTTTCGCTGATTACTTCTATCCAGCTTTGGATCTCAACGCAGGCAAAGTTGAAGCTCAGATTTACACTTTCTACAAAGAAATCTTCCCATCTCTAAAAGCCGTTACTGGCATGCGCCCTTCGGCAAGACCCGTTGTGGAGAGTCTTCTCAGCCAGGGTTTTGAGGTCGTCGTTGCCACCAATCCTCTCTTTCCGAGGGTTGCGATCGAGGAGCGGCTTCGATGGGCGGACCTGGCGCCGGAAGAACTCCCCTTCACAATGATCACGAGCTACGAAATATTCCACTTCACCAAACCCCAGCCAGCGTATTACGCCGAGATCCTCGGTCAATTAGGTCGCCAGCCACATGAGGTTGTGATGGTAGGAAACGACCCCGGGCTCGACCTCGACCCGGCGCAAGTGTTATCCATGCGCGTCTACCACATTTCAGACGACCCCGGTGATAAGTACCCCGGCGGAAGCCTCGACGATATGCTTGAGTGGATAGAGCAGCAAGTTAGCGCCCCCGATCCGGAGGAAACCCGAACAGTGCAGGCGATCTCCGCCCGTTTAAGCGGGCATGCTGGCGCGCTTGCTACGCTTGTTCGTAAACTCACGGACGACGAGTGGAAACGACAGCCAGCACCGGGCGAATGGTCGCCGGTGGAGATCGTCTGCCATCTACGCGATGTAGAGCTGGAGGTTAATCAGCCAAGGCTGGCAGCTTTCTCCGCGGCTGAACCGCCCCATCTAACGGCGCTCGACACCGATCCCTGGGCGGATGAGCGAGATTACCTCAATCAATCCGGTCCCGAGGCGTTAAGTGATTTTCTCGAAGCACGTGTGGCTCTTCTGCAGGAATTGGAGGTTCTCAACGAGATCGAATGGGGCAGGCCCGCTGTGCACTCCCTGCTGGGTCCTACTTCTTTGCTCGAGTTGATGGGAATCGCAACGGACCATGATTTCCTGCATCTTGCGCAGATCCAGGCTACACTCCTGGAGATCACCTGATCCACCACAGCATTCGTTATGCTGCGCACCGTAATTAAACCGAATCCCTTCACACCCTCCCAGCCCACCTTTACACTCCTTCGAGCGAAAGTTATAATCTTTGCATTGGGGGAAGTGCTGGAATTGGCAGACAGGCGTGACTTAGAATCACGTGCCCTTGGGCGTGTGGGTTCAAATCCCACCTTCCCCACTGCGAGCTGTTCGCTTGGCTTGGTCTCATTTAGGAAGATCAAGCCATCAATTTTCCCCCGTAAACTGACAGGAAGGAAAGGATATTGAAAATCGAAAGACAGGATCTGGAAAACCGCCAAGTAGAACTTCAAATTGAAGTCGACTCGGATCAACTTCAGGCAGCAATGCACTCCGCTGCACGACGTCTCAGCAAAGGAACCAAGATTCCCGGGTTTCGACCTGGGAAAGCACCCTACGAGGTTATCGTGGGGAAATTCGGTGAAGATGTTATCTTCGAAGAAGCGCTGGAGCGCCTCAGTCAGGAAATCTATCGTGACGCTCTCGAAGAAGCCAAGATTGAACCCTACGCTCGCGGCTCGCTAGAGGAAGTTATCCGTGAAGACCCGCTCAAGCTTCGCTATACGGTGCCCCTCGCGCCTGAAGTCGACCTAGGCGCATATCGAGAAATCAGGATCCCCTTCGAAGATGCTGAAGTCACGGACGAGGCTTTTGAAGAGGCAATAGAGGAAATTCGTCAGCGACAAGCGTTGATCGAACCTGTCGACCGCCCGGCTGAAGAGACAGATCTGGTGATCATCGATTTGTCCGGCGAACTCCTTGATCCAGAGGAAGAAGAGGACACACAATTAATCGACATGAAGGACATCTCCGTCCTGGTCGATCCGGAAACCGATGTGCCCACACCTGGTGTTATGGAGCATCTTCTGGGATTGGCCGCCGGGGATGAAAAATCCTACGAATACACTTTTACTGACGACCATCCAAATGAAGATCTTCGGAATCGCGCAGCCGGGTTTCACATCAAATGCCTGGAGGTGAAATCCCGATTTGTCCCGGAGTGGTCGGACGAACTGGCGCAAAACCTGGGCGAATTTGAAAGCTTGCTCGATTTGAGAGCGAATCTTCGCGAGAACCTTCAGAAACAGGCGGAAATGGAGGCGGAAAACCAACACAGGGACGAAATTATGCAGAAAATCGTCGAAGGTGCTACTGTTGAATATCCGCCCATCGTCCTCCAGGAAGAGACGGAGAATCTCCTGCAAGATCTACGTATGCGCCTGGGTAACCAAAATCTTGCCCTCGAGGATTACTTAAATATCGAAGGAAAAACGGAGGAAGATCTCCGCGAGGAACTCGAACCTGAAGCAATTGAGCGCATCAAGCGCGGCCTTGTGTTAGGCAAAATTGTTGACGTCGAAGAACTGAAGGTAGAAGATGATGAAATTGACGCTGAGATCAAGCGCCTCATCGAACCTTTAGGGGCGGAAGCTGATAAACGACTTCTTGAAGCGTTCGAATCCCCTGCAGGGCGTCATCGTATTGCCATGGATGTTCTAACCGATAAGGCAATACGCCGAATAATCGCAATCGCCAAAGGTGAAGCAGAAGAACAGGATGTATCTACTATAGAAGTTAACGGCAAAGAAGAGAATAATGGTATGGATTCTGCACCTGAGATCTCAGGCGCAGATGACATGGAAAAGGAGTAAATTTCCAATCATGGATGGTAAAGATCCGCGTTCAATAATTCCAATGGTGATCGAATCGAGCGGGCGTGGTGAGCGCGCCTATGATATTTACTCGCTGCTCTTACGCGAACGCATCATTTTCCTTGGCACCCCGATAAACGACCAGGTGTCCAATCTTATGGTTGCACAGCTGCTGTTCCTCGACCGCGAGGATCCCGACCGACAGATTAACATGTATATCAATAGCCCTGGTGGTCAGATTTACTCTGGTCTAGCTATCTACGACACTATGCAGCAAGTCCGCTCGCCGATTTCTACAGTCGCTGTAGGCATGACTGCTTCATTTGGTACGATTCTGTTGGCCGCAGGGACGAAAGGGAAACGCTACTCCCTACCGCACGCAACGATTCACTTACACCAACCCTTGAGCAGTATCCAGGGTCAGGCGACGGATATCGCCATCCAGGCAGAAGAGATCTTGCGTTTACGTGCAGAATTGAATAACATACTCGTAAGCCATACCGGTCAACCCCTGGATGTTATTGAGCGGGATACAGAGCGCGATTTCTACATGACCGGAAAGGTTGCGCAGGAATACGGCATCATCGACCATATCCTCGAGCCCTTTGAAGGCGAGGATACAGAGGAAAAAGAGAAATAAAAGTCTAGGTCTATGCCCAAGAAACAGGAACCGCAGGTACCCGAGGCGCGCCGATGCTCCTTCTGCAGCCGCGACGAGGAGACAATCCATCGCCTTATCGCCGGTCCTGAAGGCGTCTTCATCTGCAACGAATGTGTCGACCTCTGCCAGGACATCTTAGAGGGCGAAGGAGCCCGGCCGTCTGGTGGTCTTTCCTCTTCCGGTAAACCATCCCTATCCCCTCGAGAAATTTACGACAATCTTGAGGAATATGTCGTTAGCCAGGAGCACGCAAAACGCGTGCTTTCTGTGGCTGTCTACAACCATTACAAACGCATCGCTAATCGCGGCCACCACGATGTGGAATTGGATAAGGCTAATATTCTACTTGCTGGTCCCACAGGAAGCGGTAAGACGCTTCTTGCCCAGACCTTGGCCCGCAGTCTCGATGTCCCCTTCTGCATCGCCGACGCCACCGCACTCACAGAGGCCGGTTATGTCGGTGAAGATGTAGAGAACATCCTCCTGCGTCTACTGCAGGCTTCCGATTTCAACGTTCAGCGCGCCGAACGCGGCATCGTTTATATCGATGAAATTGACAAAACCGCCCGCAAGAGCGGCGATAATCCGAGCATCACGCGTGACGTCTCTGGCGAAGGAGTCCAGCAGGCGCTCTTGAAGATCATCGAGGGCGCGGTTGTGAACGTCCCGCCACAGGGGGGGCGGAAACATCCACAGCAAGAGTTCATTCAGGTCGATACCTCCGATGTTCTTTTTGTCTGCGGCGGCACTTTCTCCGGGCTGGCGGATATCGTCGCCGAGCGCGTAGGGCACCGCGGCAGAATGGGTTTCTCCGGCACGGTCACAGACGCACTGGCTCAAAAACTCGAGGAGAGCGCCCTCCTGCGCCTGGTCATTCCAGACGATCTGATGCGATTCGGGATGATCCCAGAGATCGTCGGTCGTCTACCAGTTGTGACAAACGTTGATCCTCTTGATGCAGAAGCGCTGCGCGCCATCCTGACCGAGCCCCGCAATGCGCTCGTCCGGCAGTATCAACGCCTGCTTGAGATGGATAAGGTGGAGCTCGAGTTCACCGAAGAAGCGCTCACCGCAGCCGCCCAGCTCGCTCTCGAACGAGAGACAGGAGCGCGCGGCCTGCGCGCAATCATCGAAGGTGCACTGCTCGACGTGATGTACGACATCCCTTCCTGCCCAGACATCAGCCGTGTTCTGGTTGATGAGCAGGCTATTCACCGAACGGGAAAACCCCACCTCTACGATGAAAACGGGGAGGAGTTCCCGATCAGCGACAAGAGCCTGCCCGACGCCGCTTGATCCAATTCACTCTCTCTGGTAATAAAAATGAATAGGCTTTCTACGTTCTCAATCGTTGCTTACGATGCGACTGTGGATGCTTGGGGCATCGCCGTCGCCTCAAAATTCCCCGCCGTCGGTGCGGTCGTCCCCTGGGCTCAAGCGGGTGCAGGCGCCGTCGCCACACAATCTTATGCCAATACAACCTTCGGTCCGCAAGGATTGGAACTCATGTCGAAGGCCTGCTCCGCCCGTGAAGCTTTGAATGAGCTGCTGGCGAATGATGAGGAGCGAGAGCTTCGTCAGGTGGGGATCGTCGATGCACAAGGTCGTTCAGCGACCTTCACAGGCGCAGATTGCTTCGAATGGGCCGGTGGGAAAACCGGTGAGAATTACTGCGTTCAGGGAAATATTCTCAGCGGTCCGGAAGTGATCGAGCAAATGGCTTCTACGTTTGAGGACTCAAACAAAGATCTTCCCGAACGCTTGCTCGCTGCATTGCTTGCCGCCGATCAGGCAGGTGGCGACCGTCGAGGGAAACAGAGCGCGGCGATCTACGTCGTAAAACCCGAAGGCGGATATGGGGGCTTTAACGACCGCTGGATCGATTATCGTGTCGACGATCACGAAGACCCAGTCCCGCGACTGATGGAGATCCTCGGGCTTCATAGCCTGTATTTCGGCAAAAGCCCATCTGAAGAGGAGCTTGAAATCGACGCCGCAGTCTGCGAAGCTCTGCAGCAAATAATGCGGAATCTAGGCTATGAAATCGAGGAAATCACGGGAGAATATGATCAGAAAACCCAGACCGCGCTGCGCCAGTTCATCGGCAACGAGAATTTCGAAGAGCGCACGGATTTTGAAAAGGGCCGCATCGATCAACCGGTATATGAATACCTGCTGAAGAAATTCCGCGGCTGATTTCAAGAGATCGCCGCGCAAAGATCTGCGGCTTCACTCGACGCATCAAACTGGGAACATCACGATGATATTAAGGCAACTATGAGAAAACTGGCGGACATCAAAGGGCTGATTGTCGACCTGGACGGCGTGCTGTGGCGCGGGCGGACTTTTCTGGAGGGCGTACCCGAATTCTTTTCATTCCTACGGACCAACTCCATGCCATTTTTACTGGTCACAAACAACTCCACCGCTACACCAAAGGGTGTGGTTGGTCGCATGGACGGTGCTACCGTGAAGATCGACCCGGCTGAGGTTTTGACCTCTTCACAAGCAACCGCAGCTTATTTACAGCAACAATTCCCCTCTGGAACCACGATCTATGCCATAGGTGAAGATGCGCTGAAGGACGCGCTATCCGCTGCAGGATTTCGCCTTCATGACTCAGCCGACGGTGTGCATGCCGTCGTAATGGGCTTCGATCGCGAAATCAGCTGGGCGAAGATGACTGAAGCTTCCATCGCCATTCAATCGGGGGCACATTTCGTCGCAACCAACCCGGACCTGAGTTTTCCGATCGAGCGCGGACAGGCTCCTGGCGCAGGCGCTTTCATCACCGCCGTTCAACTTACAACAGGCGTAGAACCACTCATTATCGGCAAGCCAGAACCCCGCCTTTTTAACTTTGCTAGGGAACGATTAGGTCTAACAGCCGAGCAAATCCTTGGTGTGGGTGACCGGCTAGAGACCGACATATTAGGCGCTCAACGTGCTGGAATAGCAACCTGTTTGCTTCTCACCGGGGTGACATCGAGTGACCAGGCGAAAGCATCAGAAATCAAACCCGATTGGATTTTTAAGGACCTGCCATCCCTCATGCTCGAGCTCACAGGGACACACGAGTGAAACCAAAGCCGTTTTTCTTCGACCTTACCCTGCCCCAGGTGGAAGCCCACCTGCAGACACTCGGCGCTGAACGCTACCGTGCCCGACAGCTCTGGGAAGGTATATATAAGAATTTAGCGCCATCCCCTCAGAAAATTTCCAACCTCCCCGAAAATCTACGCGAACAACTAGAAACAACGCTCGCCTTCTCTGCATTGACCGTTCAATCGACAGTCAGCTCCCGGGACGGCGAAACTGAAAAGCACCTCCTGGAAACACAGGACGAGAAGGCAATTGAAGTTGTTCTGATGCGTTACCACCGCCGCCATACAGCCTGCATATCTACTCAAATCGGCTGTGGCATGGGTTGTGTGTTTTGCGCCACAGGCCAGATGGGTTTTAAACGCAATCTGAGCTCAGGCGAGATCATTGAGCAGGTAATCAGAGTAGCCAGGCAGCTTGATGCCCACGGCGACCGCCTTTCGAATATCGTATTTATGGGCATGGGTGAACCCTTTCAGAATTACGACGCCTCGATGGATGTGATCGACCGCCTGAATGATCCCGAAGGTTTCAACTTCGGAAAACGTCGATTTACAATTTCCACGGTTGGCTTGGTCCCGATGATCGAACGGTTTACACAAGAACATCGTCAGGCCAACCTCGCAATCTCCCTGCATGCTGCTACAAATGCCTTGCGTGAACGGTTGCTGCCGATCAATCGCCGCTACCCGCTGGATGTGTTGATGCCCGCATGTCGCTCCTATACGGTGCAGAGTGGACGGAGGATCACTTTCGAATGGGCGCTCATTCAAGGGGTGAATGATGGAGATGAACAAGCTGCGGCTCTGGCGGATTGGGTACACAGAATGAATTGCCACATCAACATCATCCCTCTCAACCCAACCCATGGTTATGATGGGAAAGCTTCTAACCACGATCGAGTCGCACAATTCCAAAGTGCCTTAGAACAGGCTGGAATCTCCACAACAGTCCGCGTCCGCCGTGGGATCGACATCCAGGCAGGGTGCGGCCAGTTGGCCGCTCAAAAGCAGAGAAACGACTTCAGTTGAGGTCTCCCCCACCGACAAAAAAGCATTTGTCTTGTCATTTCCTGACCAGAAAGGTATGATTACATGATGGTCAAGAATTACGTCATCATGCCGTCGGTCCTATCGGCGGATTTTTTAAACTTGGGGGATGCAATCGCGGAGTGCGTTGCTGCCGGCACCGATTGGTTTCATCTTGATATCATGGACGGGCACTTCGTTCCCAACATTGCGCTGGGGTCAGGCTTCGTCAAGGCTTGCAGACGCGCAACGGATCTCCCTCTCGATGTTCATCTGATGATTGAAAATCCAGAGCGTTATTTAGAGGCTTTTTCCGCAGCTGGGGCGAGTGCAATCAGCGTTCATTATGAGGTCTGCCCTCAGGTACGCAACACGCTCAGTATGATCCGGGATTTGGGACTAAATGCTGGCATAGCGATTAGCCCGGGAACAGCGGTTGATGAGATCCAAGATATTCTCGATCTGGTTGACCTTGTTCTGGTGATGACCGTTCAGCCTGGTTTTGCCGGCCAAAGCTTCATCGAGTCTTCTGTAGAAAAAGTCCGCCGTACGCGCAGCTTAATCGACGCAGCGGGTCTGAACACGCACATTCAAGTGGATGGTGGAATTAATTCCAAGACAGCGCCTGCATGTGCCGACGCAGGGGCAGATTATTTCGTCGCCGCCAGTGCAATCTTCCAGCACTCAAAGGGGATCACAGCTGGCGTTCGTGAGTTACAATCTTCACTTGGGGTAGAATCAAGATGAACGCGACAGGTCGCCTTGAAGGCGACCACGGTTTCAATTGGAATTAGCAGGAAGAAGGAAAAAGACTAGACGCGGGCCATCCGTTTAATGCACTTCGTACACAGCGTCTTCTGAACCATGCGCCCGCCTTCCATGACCTGTACTTTCTGGAGGTTGGGGCGAAACTTGCGTTTCGTCGCCTTCATGGAGAAGCTACGGCTCTGCCCGAACATGGTTTTTTTGCCGCAATTCTCGCACTTAGCCATCTAGGATGCTTCCTTTCTAACGAAATCGTTTATTTATGGACCGGCGCAAATGTTACCACAGCTTAGACCGTCCATCAATGCCTAGCTCAATGATGGGAGAGGAATCGAATGACCGACGAAAGTACTATTCTAGGGCGAATCATCGTCTCACCGAAGGCGATCGCCACCATAGCATCCCAATCCGCTCTGCAGTCGTACGGCGTCGTTGGTATGGCCTCGAAGAACATCGTCGACGGCATCACCCAGGCTCTCGTACGCGACCCTCGGCACGGTGTACAGGTCAGCACTTCTGACGATCAAATCACCATTGATCTGTACATCATCGTTGAATACCAAACCCGAGTTTCTTCTGTCGCTGCGAGCGTCGCCAACATCGTACACTACCAGGTAGAGAGATCACTTGGTATGCCTGTTAAAGCTGTGAACGTTCATGTTCAAGGCTTACGGATCAGCAGCAGAGACTAATCACCGAACGGAGACTCGATGAGCAAGCCGTACAAAGATATAGATCCAGAGCTTCGAGCGCGCCTTCTTGAGGGAGCTCAAGAGATCGATGGAGCCACCCTGAGCCAGTTGCTTTTCGCTAGTCTGGACTGGCTCCGAACCAACCAGCAGCTCGTTAACTCATTGAATGTATTTCCCATTCCGGATGGCGATACTGGAACCAACATGGTCCTGACGATGCAGTCGGCAGTGGACGAGATCAACAATATTAGCGAACGCTCAGTAGGAGATGTGGCATCTGCAATAGCACAAGGCGCACTCATGGGCGCACGCGGCAATTCTGGTGTCATTCTTTCACAGATATGGCGCGGGTTCGCCCACGTTCTAGAAAACGAAGAAATAATGACTGCCGAATCCTTCGTTTCCTCTCTGAAAGAGGCGAGCAAGACGGCGTATAAAGGCGTCGTACGCCCCGTGGAGGGGACAATCCTCACAGTCTCGAAAGACATATCTACTGAAGCACAGAAAGCATTGGACGGTGGAATAACTTCCACCCTCGAGCTTCTCGAGCGGGTTGTGGAAGCCGCCGACGACTCCGTCGAACGGACACCCGATCTCCTACCAGTATTAAAGGATGCTGGTGTCGTAGATAGCGGCGGCAAGGGTTTGTTCTTTATCCTGGAAGGCATGCTTCGCGCCGCTTACCGACTACCGCTTGACCAACCAATTCTCAGCGTCCAGCCTTTGAGTTTGCTTGACCTGGATAGAGCAGCTGAGTCCATCGAACCTGGTCAGGATTGGGAAGTCATCATTGACTTCTCGCCTGAGGAGTTGTTAGATCTTGGACCCTTCTACACAAAACTAGAAGAGATTGGCACATCCATACAGGTCGGCGAGGGTGATGGGATGTACCGCATGCATATCCACGTGCAGGATGAAAAAGAATACGAGCCTATAGATTACATCAAAGGCTTAGGGACGATCACGAATATTGCCATCGAGAACTTAATGGTTCAAACCGCAAAACCAGAGCAGGCTCATTCTCTTTCTGATATCCGTCTTCAGAGCATTGAGCCCGGAGAGATTGCCGTAGTTGCAGTCGCGCCAGGTATGGGGCTCGCTCGAGTCTTCGCCAGCTTGGGCGTCACGGCACTCATTGAGGGTGGCCAGACAATGAATCCCAGCACACAGGAGATCATGAACGCGTTTGAAAACCTACCAACAGATCAGGTCGTCATCCTGCCTAACAACAAAAACATCATCCTGGCTGCGCAACAGGCTACCGAACTTACGGTTAAGAAAGTCGCAGTAATTCCCACCGTTTCCGTTCCACAGGGAATTGCGGCCATGTTCGCATGGAACTCTGATGGCAATTTCGAAGCCACCGCCAGTGCGATGGCGGCGGCGCTCGACTCAATCCAATCCGCCGCAATCACAACTGCCACTCGATCGGTTGAGATTGATGATGTTAAGGTGGAAACAGGACAGGTGATCGGCCTTCTTAACGGGAAACTTACGTGTTCTGGCACATCGATAGAGGAAGTCCTGATCGATATCCTCAAAGAAGCTTCAACAGATAAATATGAAATAATCACCCTGTACTATGGTGAAGACTTGAATGCGATGCAGGCTAACCAGCTCGCCGATATCATTCGCGAAACCTACCCAAAGCTGGAGATTGAAGTCCACGATGGCACTCAACCACACTATCAACTCATCCTTTCCATCGAGTAAGTATCGTCTATGATCAAAATCGTCACCGACGCAGCGGTAAGATTCACAACGCCAAATTTCGCCCAGAAACACGGGGTAACAATCGCTCCAATCTCTGCCCATTGTGGCAATATCCGCATTTCCGATGGCCCCGATGCTAACCTGCATGATCTCCGTCCATCGCTTAAAGAATGTGATCAGGAGATACGTATTGAGAGCCCCTCCGTCGATCAAATCGCAGAGATTTATTCGCATCTAAGCGCCGAGACGAATTATATTTTATCCATCCATTCATCCTTAGGATTAACCAACTCATTTAGAAACGCTCAAAAGGCCAGTCAACAGTTCTTGGGGAGGATGGACATCCACGTGGTCGATTCCCAAACCACATCTATCGGACTGGGGTTGATAGTTCAAACCTGCGTCCAAGGAATGCAGCGGGGAGAATCGCTGGACAATTTGGTAAAAACCGTTCGCGGAATGATCACCCGCCTTTACACGGTCATGTTCCTTGATGATCTTTCTTATCTGGCACGTAACCAAATCGTAAGTCAGTCTCAGGCAATTCTGGGAAACATGTTGGGTGTTATTCCTTTCCTGACAATCGAAAATGGTGAACTTCAACCCATGGAAAAGGTCCGGTCTAGACCACGGGCGCTTGAGAAGTTGATCGAATTCGTTTGTGAATTTTCAGGAGTAGACCACCTTGGTATCCTTCATGGGTATGGAAAACCAACGCAAGACGCACTCTATATCGCTGAACGACTGCGTTCTTTATACCCGAGCTCGCCGATTTCACAGGTATGTTACGGTCCTACACTCGCACCGTTCATTGGCTTCAACGGTCTTGGGGCAATCGTGCTGGAATCTAAAGAAGATTCCATATGACCATCAAAACCAGTCGCTTTGCCATCGTAACGGACAGTACGGCTGACGTCCCGATTGATACCGCAGAATCCCTGAACATCTCCGTGATTCCTGCGGTGTTGACCTTGGACGGTGAGACGTATGTGGATGGTCTTGACATATCAAGAGCTGAGTTCTACGAGCGAATGCCTGACCTGCGGATACCTCCCACAACGGCTGTGCCGTCCGTACTCGTCTTCGAAGAGACCTACCAACGTCTGTTTGAAAACGGCGTCGAACGTATCCTTTCTATCCACTTATCCGCCAATCTAAGCGGGATGTTCAATACCGCTGAGCAGGCAGCACTCAACTTTGACGAGCAGGTGAAGGTATTTGACAGCGGCCAGCTCACCCTGGGTACTGGTTTCCAAGTCATCGAGGCGGCCCAATCGATCGTGAATGGATTGGAATTCGACCAAGTCGTAAACACGGCCAAGCGATTTCGAGAGAGAGCTTATGTCCTTGCGCTGATCGATCGACTCGAATTTATGCGCCGAAGCGGACGAGTGAAATGGCTTCGAGCCAATATCGGTGATTTTCTTCAAATCAAGCAGTTAGTGGAAGTGAAAGATGGTCTCGTGAATGCGGTCGCACGTACTCGTACTTACACGAAAGCTTTCGAGCAATTAATCTCGATTGCCTCTACCTGGAAAAACATTAAACGTCTCGCCGTGCTCCATTCTGGAGCGCCAGAAAAAGCAAAGGAGCTCACCGAGCGGGTTGTCAACCTGTGCCCAAACCCTTTAATGATCGTCAATATTACCACGGTCATCGGTATCCACGTTGGACCAGGATGCGTTGGGCTCGCTGTTTTAACACAGGATTAACTCTGGCACTTTTGCCCCTTCCCGCGTATATTTACTACTATGAACTCAGCACTGGACAAACTCTCAAAATTCCTTCGACTTGAAACCGAGCGCGGCTATGATAACCGGGCAGTAGTAGGCGGTCTTCAACAGATGCTAGAACCCTGGGCGGAAGAAGCGAAAGCGTCAAACTTGGCGGATTCGTCCATCGAACTGGTCGTCTCTCGGCTGCGTGACTACGGTCGGCTCTCCCCAAACTCCCGCTATGAATCACTCCAGGGTCTGTGGAGCCGGCTTCGCACGGCTCATCCTGAGCTCCCTGACGACCTTCTGATTAAACCCCCCACCATGGACTCCCCCCCTTCTAAAGCTGCAGAGGTCATTAAAGCAGACATCGGGGGCTCCACCCCTTCAATCGATACAGCGGTCGTTGAAGCCGATACTCAAGAAGCTATTGAAACCAAAGAGACCCCCCCCTCAACTCCAGTACCGGAAAGCGTTGCTGAGAAGGCAGCTCCAACCGCAGTGGATGTGGAAAAGAAAGAATCCACCCCGCCTTCACCCCCTGTCGCCCTCACTGCGCCTTTAACCACAGTGCAAGGGATCGGACCTAAGTCAGCAAAGACGCTTTCAAAGCTGGGCCTGGAGAATCTAGGCGACCTACTCTGGCATCTTCCCCGGCGTTACGATGATTACTCCCAACTCGAAACGATCAACCGTCTCTGGTATGGTCAGGATGTTACGGTTATCGGAACGATCGAGAAAATCGAGATGCGTGCAGTTCGGGGCGGTCGCATGAAGCTCACCGAAGCCGTGGTAAGCGACGGAACCGGATCCCTGCGGGTTACATGGTTTAATCAACCATGGATTGCGAATAAATTAAAACCCGGGCGCGGTATTGTGTTATCCGGGAAAATCGATCAGTACCTCGGTCGACTCACAATGAACAGCCCAGAGTGGGAGCCGCTCGAACGGCATCAACTTCATACAAATCGAATCGTGCCAGTATACCCTCTGACCGCTGGCGTATCTGGGAAGTGGCTGCGTCGTGTGATCCACTCGGTCGTTCAGCGTCTGGCACCCCGTGTCCCGGACCCAATCCCTGACGAGATTCGCCAATCTGCAGACCTCGTTCCCTTAAGCGTCGCCCTGCAACAAATCCATTTCCCTGACGATCAAGACCAACTTAAGAAGGCGCAGCACCGGTTGGCCTTTGGCGAGATGTTCATGCTCCAATTGGGCGTATTGCGGCAAAAACAGGATTGGGAGCAACTTGTTTCCGAACCCCTTCAGGTCGAAGACCATTGGCTCGACCACTTCACTTCTACCCTTCCATATACACTCACCAATGCCCAGAAAGGCGCGCTGGACGACATACGTAAGGATATGGCCTCATCGAAACCAATGAATCGCTTGCTCCAGGGAGATGTTGGCTCCGGGAAAACTGTGGTTGCCGCGACCGCTATCGGCATCAGCGCCGCCAACAAGGCGCAATCCGCTTTTATGGCACCCACGAGCATCCTTGCCGACCAACACTTTCAAACCCTGCGCGAACTTCTTCCCGTTTCAGCACAGATGCCTGAAGACTCCATCCGGCTGCTTATCGGTGCAACTCCCGAAGCGGAGAAAAACGAGATCCGCCAAGGGTTAGAGGATGGCATAATCCAGGTCATCATTGGCACCCACGCGCTGATCGAAGATCCGGTAAACTTCAAACAACTTGGCCTGGTGATCATCGACGAGCAGCATCGCTTCGGCGTCGAGCAGCGGGCAGCCCTACGCGACAAAGGACAGAACCCTAATCTGTTGGTTATGACCGCGACGCCGATTCCACGATCCCTCGCGCTGACAGTCTTCGGCGATCTGGATCTAACCCTTCTGGATGAAATGCCTCCCGGTCGCCAACCAGTGGACACTCGCGTACTATTGCCGCGTGAGCGTTCACGAGCCCATGTGTTCGTTGACAGCCAAATAGGAAAAGGAAAACAGGCTTTCATCATCTATCCACTCGTCGAGGGCTCAGAGAAGGTCCAAACGAAGGCTGCGGTCGATGAACACCAAACATTACAAGAGAACGTCTTCCCTTCGTACAAGGTTGGTTTGCTTCACGGACGCATGCGCCAGGAAGAAAAAGAGCAAGTCATGGATGCTTTCCGGAAAGGCGAGAATGAGGTCCTGGTGTCCACTTCGGTCGTTGAGGTGGGCATGGATATCCCCAATGCGACAGTGATGCTCATCGAGGGAGCAAATCATTTTGGACTGGCACAGCTTCACCAATTCAGAGGCCGCGTAGGTCGGGGGGATACCCAGTCCTATTGTCTTCTAATTCCCGACCGAGACGATGACGTTGAGAATGCCCGATTGACAGCCATGCAAGCGACCAATGACGGCTTCGAACTCGCCGATTTGGATCTCGAACAACGCGGTCCAGGCGATTTCCTTGGCACTCGCCAATCGGGTTTTGCACAGCTCCGCGCAGCTCAACTCACGGATATCCGCTTGATTGAGAAAGCACGTAGAGAGGCGATCCGCCTTTTCGAAGAGGACCCAGAACTTACTAAACCCGAACATGAAGCGCTAGCAATGGAGCTAGCACGCTTTTGGTCTATCGAGAAGGGAGAGTTAAGCTGATGGTACGGGCAGTTTTCCCAGGGACATTCGATCCTGTTCACTTTGGTCATATTGACATCGCCAATCGAGCCGCACGGATTTTCGATGAACTCATCATCGCCGTGTACGACAACCCGCCAAAAAACCTGCTCTTCTCAGCAGACGAACGCCTGGAAATGGCCAGCAGAGCCTTCGCCGATAATGCGCGGATTCACGCGACCATCTTCAGTGGACTGATTGTAAATTATTGTCGAGAGGTTGAAGCAAACGTAATCGTGCGTGGTTTGCGTGTTTTCTCCGATTTCGAGCACGAATTCCGCATGGCCCTGGCAAATCACCGCCTGGACTCGGATATTGACGTCGTTCTATTGATCACCAGCGAGGAGCACAGCTTTCTTACCGGTAGTACAGTAAAGGAGATCGCTTCTTTAGACGGTGATGTGACCACGCTTGTCCCAGATTTTGTACATACTGCTTTGACAAAACGTTTTCAAGATCTTGGCGACGATGGCCCCAATGTCGTCCCGATGACGGCATTGCGAGATTGAGCAATGTTGACGCAAAACCCTGTTTGGTGTACGCTTCGGCCCAAACCTTGCATCCTTGGAAGCAGGTCCATCTGAACAACGGGGTGGACCGGAGGGATCTATGGATATCCTGCACCTAGTGGATCGATTAGAAGAGCTCTTCAATGAGAGTTTTGCGATTCCGCTGACCAATAACGTCGTCGTCAACGAGGATCGCATGCTGGAGATTATCGACCAGATGCGGATCTCGATCCCTGATGAAGTGAAGAACGCTCAACAGGTTATCGCACAGCGTGATCGTGTCTTAGCCCAGGCACAGGAAGAAGCCCATCGGACGGTTAAACTGGCGAAAGATAAGGGGGATGACATCATCGCCCGTGACGCTATCGTCGAAGCAGCCCAGGGTCGGGCTGATCAAATCATCGCTCAGGCGCGAGTCGAAGTCGAAAATATCCGCATCGAAGCCGATGATTACATCATCGAAACACTGGGAGCGCTCGAACTCGAACTCTCAAATCTAATCGACCAAGCTCGAAATGGAATCGCAAAATTAACGGCTGAAAGACAGGGTTTCGCCGGTGAATTTGAAGATAGTGTCGAGGAGGAAGAAACAGAGGCAGAGGAATAGCCCGCGAAAATCATCCATTGTGTTAAAACGCATTGAATAGCAGCGATCGCCCTCGCCAAATTTTAATTCAAGGCTCGGCGGTCTTTTTATTTAAACCAGTCGGAAACCTCTCACCTTCAACCTAAACACCTTTATCAGTTTCATCTCCATCTAGTGACTGTTCCGCGATAAGTTGAGAATCATCCTGTTTCTCGCGAGAGAGATTGGCAGCTGCCTCAATGAAACGCTTGAAAAGTGGATGGGGGCGGTTAGGGCGTGACAGGAACTCGGGATGGAACTGGCTTCCAATCATGAAGGGATGGTCCGTTAACTCTACGATTTCCACAAGTCTGCCATCCGGTGATTCTCCGGAGAAGACCATGCCTTTTGAGTTGAAGATCTCTCGGTAGTTGTTATTGAATTCAAATCGGTGGCGATGACGCTCTTGCACTAGTGATTGCCCATAGGCGGCTGCAGCGATCGTGCCTTCAAGAAGCTGGCATGGATACAATCCCAACCTCATCGTCCCACCTAATTCGTCGATGCCGCGCTGCTCTGGGAGCAGATCGATAACAGGATGTGGTGTAATTCGGTTGAACTCCGTCGAGTTCACATCCTCAGAATCGAACACATAACGCCCAAATTCAATAACCATCACCTGCATTCCAAGGCATAACCCCAGGTAAGGCACCCGCTTCTCACGAGCATAACGAGCCGCCGTGATTTTCCCCTCAATCCCACGTGCGCCAAATCCACCGGGCACGATAATCCCATCCGCCTGTTCAAGCTCATCCCAGCCTTTCCCGCGTTCCAATTCAGCAGAATGCAACCAAAGGATCTCAGCGTCCACACCCACAGTCAATGACGCGTGGCGCACTGCCTCACGGACGCTCATATACGCATCTTTTAGCTCAACATATTTCCCAACAATGGCGATTCTGACCTTCGGTCGAGGTTTGCGCTGCTCCGCGATCAAGGACTCCCACTCAGTCCAATCTGGTTTCTTGCGACTTTCGAGGCCCATGCGAGACAGGACGTACTTCCCAACCCCTTCCTGTTCCAGCAAGAGCGGTATTTCATAGAGAACTGATGTCGTGGGAAGGGGGATCACGGCTCGCTCCTCGACATCGCAGAAAAGAGCGATCTTCTCGCACAGGTCATGCCTTATGGGGTAATCCGACCGGGCGATGATCATGTCTGGTTGAATACCAATCGAGCGCAGCTCACGAACCGAATGCTGGGTTGGTTTGGTTTTCAACTCACCCGTCGCACCGATATGAGGGAGCCAAGTAACATGGATGTATACGGTATTCTCTCGGCCCAGATTCGCCCGCATCTGACGTAGTGCCTCAAGGAAAGGTAGCGATTCGATGTCCCCGATCGTGCCGCCGACTTCTACAAGGACAATCTCTGAATCTGTGGCCGTTGGGACAAGACTGATCGTTCGCTTAATTTCATTGGTGATGTGTGGGATCACCTGGATTGTGCCCCCCAAGAAATCTCCCTTCCGCTCCCGAGCGATAACCTCAGAATATATTTGACCCGTGGTGACATTGCATACTGAGCTGAGGCTGGCATCGATGAAACGCTCATAATGCCCTAGGTCCAAATCTGTCTCAGCGCCATCATCCAAGACAAAGACCTCGCCATGTTGATAAGGGCTCATCGTGCCCGGATCAACGTTAATATAAGGATCGAGCTTCTGGATGGAAATCGAAAAACCGCGTTCCTTCAGCACCTTACCCAATGCAGCCGCGGTAACTCCTTTGCCGACGGAGCTAACGACACCACCAGTCAGAAAGATATACTTCTCCATCTCAGCTTACCTCCCCCGTTCATAGTTGGTTAAAAGAGAAGTGGGGAGGGTTATGTTAGCGCCCCTCCCCACCTGATTTCGAGACTTCCGTTTGAACGGATGCCTGTTTTCCTTCTCACTAGACCAGATTCTCCAAGTCCTCGGCAGCACGCCTCATCTCGAGAAAAACTAATCCGAGCTTTGCCTGCTTGCGTGCCAGGACGGTCAGTACTGCGCCATTGCCAATCGAGGTAAGTAGTACATAACCACCATCACCATGAATGTAAACCTCATCCAGGCTGCCACGTCCGAGCTCACCGGCGATCCGTTCGCCTAGGCTGAGCATAGCTGCGGACATCGCCGAAACTCGATCCTCTTCTACGGAAGATGGCAGTACAGCGGCGATCGTAAGACCATCAACACTCACAACAGCCGAGGCTTCTACGTCAGGCGTTCTCCCCTGCAAATCATGCAATCTATCGACCATGGATTCATGGGCTGTTTTTTCCATCCGAATTTTCCTCAATCAAATTTATGAACCCCGACAGTCTATCACAGCGGAGAATTCTGAGCAAGAAGAATGGGGCCCTATACCTACTAAGTGCAGTCCTCACAAGCTTTTCGGTTTCATTCCCCAGTCCCCTTGGTCGGGGACTTCACAGGACAGGAGTCTCCCTGTCGGGCTCCTACTAATGACATCCATGTCATTTTGAACTGAGCAGCATCCACCGGAAGAGTAGTCCGGCGTGGTTTCGATACGCTCCTTACCCTCACACTCAACCGACGCCGGACGTATCGAAACCAGAGATGCTGTGGAGACACTCGCAATGACAAATACGCGAAGGAATCTTTATGCTAAGAACGAGATTCTTCGTCGCGGAGTTCATCCTGTGAAGTCCCCCGATTTTTAGGGGGCGAAGTCCCCGACCGAAGGGAGTGGGGAGCCTGTCGAAGGGCTTCTCAGACTGACAATAAACGGGTTATCAACTCGAGCGAAGTCGGAAGACTGAGTTGAACGATTGTCTTCAGCAGAAGATTGACAATATGGTTCTAAATAGAAAAAGGGGCAATCGTGATGCTACTCGCCTTTCTTGTTAGGGAGCAGTCCCGGGAGCAGGTGGACGATAACCTTCCCCCCCGTCAGATCGACATCACGAATAACAGATTCGATTGCCGGAAGAAGAATTTCCTCGCCAGTTTCGTTGCGAACAATGAAGACGTCATTCGCACCAGTCTCAAGAATCTCTGCGATTTCACCCAGCGCTTCCCCGCCCTCGCAGCAGACACTCAATCCGAGCAGCTGCCAGTGGTAGTATTCCCCCTCCTGCAGAGATTCAACCTCACCCGATTCCAGCCGGATCTCCACACCTCGCCACTGCTCAGCCGTATTCCGATCCTCACAACCTTCAATGGCGAGAAGGTAGCGCCCGCGATGCAAGCGGATGGAAGTGACAATCGAGGGTGCCGCTGTGTCACCGAGGAATATCTCTATCCCCGGACGGAGCGATTGGATCTGTTTCGAGAATTGCTCAACAACGAGCCCGCCTCGAATCCCATGAGGACGAACAATGCGCCCGACAACCAGAAAATTCGGTGATTGCCGGGCGCTTCCCTTCTCAGGTGAATCTGAAGGTCGAACCATTCGCGTTTA
>DAOWMX010000176.1 GCA_030642885.1 Anaerolineales bacterium
GATTCTTCCACGATCCAACAAAGGACCCGCACTCTCCTGGGCGAGTATAAGCTGCTGGAATCTGCAGAACTCCGCCTTGGTCAGTACTCAAAAGGAATGCGACAGAAATTAGCACTCGTGAGAGCTTTGCTGCATGAACCGCAGATTTTGCTTTTAGATGAACCCACTTCAGCGATGGATCCAGAAAGTGCGCACCATGTCCGCAGCAGTATTGTCGAATTGAGGTCAGCCGATCGGGCGATCATAGTATGCACACATAATCTATTTGAGGCGGAGGCTCTCGCAGATCGAATCGCCATCATCCGTAGAGGAAAGATCATCGCGAACGATAGCCCGGTTGAACTCAAGCGGAAAATGGTTGGAGATCCGGTTATGGAGCTGCGATTAGCGTGTTCTTTGGACGGAGCGCTCGATCATCTTCCTGAAGGGATTGTAATAATCGCGTCAGGTGATACCTGGGTTCGATACAGCACTTCGCAGCCAGAAGTAGTCAACCCGAAGACCCTGAGTTCGTTAGCGAACGCCGGAATTCCGGTGGTTACGCTCTCCAGGGTCGAGCGTAGCCTGGAGGAAGTTTACCTGCAGGTGGTGAGAGAGGATGATTCACAAGAGGGGATGGTTGATGGCCACTGAGACTTCGGCCCCTACTTCTCTGTTTAGTGGTGCATGGATCGTCGCCCGCCGGGAAATCAGAGATCAGTTTCGGGATTGGCGAGTTCTGGCGCCGATTCTTCTGCTGACTTTGTTCTTCCCAATATTGATGAACTTCACAGCAAGTCAGGCGGTTGACTTCGTAGGCCGTTACGGTGCGCCGATCATTGGTGACCGCCTGATCCCTTTCCTGTTAATGATTGTCGGTTTTTTTCCAATCTCGATTTCAATCGTTATCGCTTTGGAGAGCTTCGCCGGGGAGCGCGAAAGACAAACTTTAGAGCCGCTTCTGGCGACTCCTTTATCCGATGGCCAGCTTTACCTGGGGAAGACGGCAGCTTCACTTGTTCCTCCGCTAGCGGCGGCATACTTGGGCATTACCGTCTATCTGATTGGGTTATTGGTTAAATTACAGTGGGTTCCTTCACCTCAGTTGTTGATCCAGATCCTTTCGCTAACTACAATCCAAGCGATGGTCATGGTCAGCGGCGCAGTCGTGATCTCATCATTGACCACTTCTGTCCGTGCCGCGAACTTATTAGCTTCCTTTATTATCATTCCAGTGGCTATGCTGATCATGGGTGAAAGCATGATCATGTTCTGGGGACGCTACCACATTCTGTGGTGGATCGTACTCGCCCTGATGCTCATCGCGATTGTCCTGACACGGATGGGGCTGCGACTCTTCAATCGTGAGGAGCTCCTTGCCCGCGAGCTTGATGTGATTGATCTACGCGGGACAGGTAGGCGTTTCTGGTCTTCGTTTCTCTCAGGTGCTCGGAATCCCATAGATTGGTATGGTGGATTATTCTCGAAGTCGTTAAAGCGCATGAGGTTTCCAATACTCATAACTTCAGCAATTCTATTGACAGGCTTCCTTGTGGGGTTTAAACAAGCAGAGGTGTTTAAACTGCCAGCTGAGATTTTTCAAGTGAGTGCGTTTGATAAAGATTGGCTGGAGATCTTGCGTGGATTTGGGATG
The DNA here is from genome assembly GCA_030642885.1 of Anaerolineales bacterium. Taxonomy (GTDB): domain Bacteria; phylum Chloroflexota; class Anaerolineae; order Anaerolineales; family E44-bin32; genus E44-bin32. The sequence goes on from DAOWMX010000176.1 coordinate 1,634, forward strand.
CTTACGCCCAGCGGTGTGGTAAAGGTTCTCTGGGCGAATATTCGAGCGCTCCTCCTGGCGACGATTTTGGGTGCTTTTACTTTCGGCGTCCTGGCGGAAATTCTCCTGATGGCACCCATGGCGATTACAGGATATTTCGCGGGATCCTTGACGCAGGCCGGGCTGGGCGCCTCCCAGTACATAACCGCGCTTGTGTTACCGCATGCGATATTTGAGGTTCCCGCTGCGATCCTCGCCGGTGCGGCTATCTTGCAGCTGGGAATGGCTGCGATTAGCCTTCCTAAGGGGAGCTCGTTGGGAGATGGTTGGACAACTTCGCTTGCAGAATGGGCAAGAATTTCGATCGGAATTGTCCTGCCGCTCCTTATTGCCGCAGCGTTTCTCGAGGTATTTATTACCCCGCGCATCGCTGTATGGCTGCTTTCCGGATAATAAACTATGCCTGAAATAATCATCCTCGGCTCTGCTGCAGCAATCCCCGACCTTGAGCATGATAATTCGCACATGATTATCCAAACAGGGGATGGAACCGTATTGATCGATTGCGGCACCGCGCCTATGCTGCGACTCGAGCGTGTAGGTATTCCATTGGGGGATATCACGGATATTATCCTGACACATTTCCATCCAGATCATATTAGCGGCTTGCCTCTGCTCCTCATGAGCATGTGGCTTGAGGGGCGGCGCGATGCTTTACGCATATTTGGGCTGCATCATTGTTTAAAGAGGGTCGAGGATTTAATGGGCTTTTACCAATGGGGTGATTGGCCGGGCTTCTTCCCCGTGGCATTTCATCGCCTTCCGGAGAATGAGCGTGTGCGAGTCCTCGAACAAGGTGAGGTGACGATTTATTCCTCGCCAGTGTGTCACGTAATCCCAACGATCGGCTTACGAGTTGAGGCTAAGTCAACTGGGGGGGTAATCGCATATTCATGCGATACAGAGCCTTGTCAGGCGGTTACCAACCTCGCCCAGGGGGCAGGTGTGCTTATTCATGAAGCCACTGGTGAAAGCGTCGGTCACTCATCAGCCGCTCAGGCAGGAGCAGCAGCCCGCGATGCTGGAGTGGAGAGCTTAATTCTGATTCACTACCCTGTAGGTGATTCTGATGTAGCTAAGCTGGTGGAAGAGGCGAGGGGTACGTTCTCAAGGGATATCCGCCTGGCTGAGGATTTCATGAAGATTGAATTCTGACAATTATCCTGAGAGGGGGGTTCAGGTTTTTTTAGTTGTCCGCACGAGAGTCGCGTGAAGATAGTGGAAGTCTCCGCGAGGTGGAACGAGATCGATTACTTCAATTACCTCGAAATCGCTTGAACCAAGCGAGATCACATCTCCTTGGTGTGGTGATGTTTCGCTGTTTAGAATCGCTCCCGGATGATCTTCTCCCGGAACGACGTAACTCACTTTGTAGATTGCGGGCATTTTTACACCTCAGCGGTCGGCAAAGTGGCGATGACGGAGTTTGAAGGATAGGTCAGCTGCGATGTTGCGCATGACAACGTACCCCAGGTGGTGGTTTTCCTCGCATTCTTGCTCGAAGTCCTCACAATGGATCATAAGCACCTTCGTCGGACCGGAAGCCGCGCGCACCGTTGCCGAGCGAGGGCCGTGGTCCACCAGTGCCATCTCACCGAATATTTGACCTTTACCCAGGTGGACGATGGTGCGGGGAGATTGCTCCGGTGCAGTTCCACTGTGGAGAACTTCAACGAATCCATCCAGGACAATGTAGAGGTCCTCTCCGGTTTCGCCCTGTTGCGTGATGACATCACCGTTTTTAAATGTGATTTCTTTGCAGATTAGGGAAATAGCCTGCAGCTCGGCAGGAGTGATGCCTTCAAATAACTCGACGGACCCGAGAACCTCTGTATGGTCCATAGTACCCTCCGACGCTGTACCAAAGGACAGCTAATCGATTTTCGTCTTCATGAAATTGTACTTTAAGTTGCTTAGGATACCAACCCAATAGGTTAAAACAATTGGGCCTCACTTAGGTATGGAGAACTGCTTTTCAGAACGTTGGAAGGGGTTTTAGCGTGGTGTGAATAGTCTTTAGCAGACCCGAGATGGCCGCAATTTCGCTGTTTCTTTGAAGGTGCCCCGCTGTGGTAGAATGATTTATGTTCGGTTGCAGACGCTCCGAAAGGTGTGCGAATCATGGATAAGGAGTACGATTCAAAACAATGGGTGGTGAAGATGTCGGGTGAGAGTGACGCCTGGGATCGACAGGCCTTAGAAGGTTTGGGTTGGCGGGTTGTACGGGGATCCAACGCTTGGCGTCCCCCTACCGATGTTTTGGAAACAGATGATGAGATTGTCGTGGTTGTTGAGATTGCCGGCATGCGGGGACTGAATATATCTGTAATCTTTGAGCGTCAGATCTTATCTATCCGCGGAACCCGTCCAGATACAAACATTTGTCGAACTTATCACCAGATGGAAATCGATTACGGCGAATTCGCTTCCGAGGTTAAAGTTCCGTTACGGGTTGATTCTGACAAGATCGAAGCAACGTACAGCGATGGTTTTTTAAAGGTCGTTCTCCCCAAAGCAACCCCCCGTGAGATAGATATCAAGTGATGACGGAAAATTTGATATCAAGGACATCAGAGAAGAGAGACAGCAGGGAGTATTATTGCCTTAGAAGAGCTTGTTTTTTTATTGGAACCCATTGACGCTGAGGAAAGTATGCACAATTTCTCATCACAGATCCCAGTTCACGACGGCGTAGTTGAGGGGGAGCCACAGGAAGTCAATAGTCAGGGACCTGAGGAATTGCAGATCCCGGAAGATCTTCCGATTTTACCCCTTCGGGGGGTTGTTGTTTATCCACACACTGCCGTGCCGTTAACGATTGGGCAGGCGCGCTCAATCAAGTTAGTCGATGATGTGTCCGCCAACCATCGCTTGATTGGGCTTGTCGCTTCTCGGAATCCTGAGTTGGATGTTCCTGGACCCGAAGATTTGTACTCGTTTGGCACAGTCGCGTCAATTCAGAGGTTGTTTAGGGCGCCGGATGGGACTATTCGTCTTATCGCCAGGGGAATAGCTCGTTTCGAGTTGGGAGTTTTCACCAGCCATGAACCTTACCTGGTTGCCCGGATCTACCTCCGGCCCGAAAAAGTGGAAGAGAGTGTTGAAATCGAGGCGCAGGTTCGGGCAGCGAAAGACCTTTTCCAGCAAATTTCGGAGATCGGTCCCTCACTCCCGCGTGAAATCGTCGGGGGTGTCCAGCTTCTTGAAGATCCGCTCCAAGTCGCGTACACGATTGCGAATTTCCAGCGAATGGACCTGAATGATGGGCAGCGCATCCTCGAGGTGGAATCGACGATAGAGAAGCTGCAAATTCTCACTAACCTGCTCAGCCGTGAAGTCGAGGTACTTTCTCTTGGACAGCAAATTCAGCAGGAAGCGCGAACCGAAATCGAAAAAGTACAGCGCGAATATTTCCTGCGTGAGCAGCTAAAAGCTATCCAACGTGAACTTGGCGAA
>DAOWMX010000019.1 GCA_030642885.1 Anaerolineales bacterium
AACCCCCTTCCTCACGCAAGAGACGCAGAAGGGTTTTATTAAACCCGCTCTTGAAGCTATGCGGCTCCCCATTGATGGTCGTCTCGATCGCCACGCCTTGATGGTGCTCCATGGAGCTCGATAGGGGTTGAATCGGTTGAAATCCTGATCGTCCCCGCAGCATCACTGGATTCTTGGGGAAACCCTCTCGCTCGCTGTCATTATTGATCTGCCGCAGCGCCCGGAGTGTGCAGACTCGCACCATCTCTTGACGGTATCCTGCGCTTCCCCGCAAATCGTCAATAGGGCGAGCTGCAACCGCAGCGAGTTCTGCCGCCTTTTCGATAACATCTGGCTGGAGTTCCTTTCCTGTCAGGTAGGTCTCTGCTTCTGTCGCGTGGATGATCGTCGGCGCCACTGAGCCAAGCGTGATTACCGAGCGTTCAATTCGATCATTCGTAATCAATAGCACTACGGCTGCGTTTACGACCGAAATCGCCTGCGCTCTACGCAACCCGAGTTTTATAAACGTGCTTCGCGCATTTTCTGCGAGAGCCGGGAAGGCGATGTCGCTCATCAGCTCCCCGTCCTTCATCACTGTTTTTCGGACGCCGGTGTAGAAATCCTCGATGGGTACTGTGCGTTCCCCATCCGCAGAGAGCAAAGTGAGCTTTGCTCCCAGCGCTATGAGCGGTGGGATGGCATCGTTGGCCGGCGAGGCGGTGATGATATTACCGGCGACCGTTCCGCGGTTGCGGATTTGGGGAGCTCCCACCTGCCAGCAAGCTTGCGCCTGCGTGAATGCCCTCTGTTGAATGAGCTCTGACCCGGCACAATGATTGTGTGTCACCAAAGGACCGAGGTGGATCCAACCCTCATCAAGCGTAATCTTATCCTGGCCCGGGATGCGGGAGATATCGATTAATAATTCCACGCCTGGCCGTTGTCCGCGTTCCATTTCAAGAATCAGATCGGTTGCCCCGGCGACGATTCGAGCTCTCTCATTGTGTGCCGCTAGCAGTTCTGCGGCTTCCTGCAAAGTTGAAGGGGAGTAATAGCGCGTCCACATAATCTGTTTCTACTTACCCTTTCCTTTGCGAGGGCGTTTTGGCGAATGTGCCATTCTTTCACCAGTTCCGCCGTGGCGCAACATAATGATCTGTGCCAGAATGGACACTGCTATCTCCTCCGGCGTTTCGGCGTTTAATTCTAGCCCTATTGGTGACGTCACGCGTGCGATTTGATCCTCCGGTACACCCCGTTCGATCAAACCCTTCACAGTAGTCTCCCAGCGACGCCGTGATCCTATAACCCCGATGTACGCCGCGGGGGTCTCCAACAGCGCTGGTAGACCCTCAACATCCACATCGACGCCGCGTGTGGTCAAGACCAGGTAGGTACTCTCGTGGATTTCCACATGCTCTGGTAATTCCTTTAGAGAGCAGGAGAAATGCTCGTCGGCATCCGGGTGATGCTCCGGAGTGGCAAAATCCTCCCGATCATCGGCAACAACCACACGAAAACCAAGCCACTTGGCAAGGTGTACGATAGCTTTCCCTACATGACCTCCACCGGCTACAATGAGGGTTTCATTGGCTTTGATCGGTTCAATAAACACTTCTGCCTCGCCTCCACAAATGCCCACATCGCCCTTTTCAGGATCGCGGAAGGCATACACAATCGTCCGCGTATCTCCATCCTTTAGCGACTCTAACGCTTCAACGACGACGCGGCTTTCCATCTCACCCCCACCGATCGTTCCCTCAATGCGACCATCGGGGAAAACAATCATCTTGCTGCCGGCTCGTCGCGGCACCGCGCCCTGGGTTCGAATCACCGTCGCCAGTGCTGCTGCTCCGCCTCGGCTCTCGAGCTCTGCCAGCGTCTGGTAGATACTCACTAACCCTCCAAAAGCGCCAGAATTACAGGAACCAACTGCTTTTTTCGAGAGACCACACCGCGAGCCTCGTACGTTTCATCTGGCAGACGCTTATATGGCAGCTCATAAAGAAGCGCGGGCGCTCTGCGGATTACGATTCGGCTCGATCCATCAACAATGTCGGTCACCATTAGAAGTGCGAAACTCAAAGCGCGTCCTTCGATGAGATTGTCTAGCGCTTCATTGAGCCTGGATAGATGATCGTCCACTTCACGAAGATCGGTCACTTCAGCCTGAGCAATCCCGAACTTCAATCCGGCGGATTCATAAACTTTCAAGTCGCTCGAAATAACATCATCGGGTTCACGTGACGCGAGTCCGGCTGCTGCATTAAGCACCGCCTCACCGAAGCTCTCCGTAGACTCGTTCTCCAATGGAGAGCCGCCGACGAAAGCCCACCGGCCAAGGCGTTCACTTGCACGGTGATCGCGATCGGTAGTTGTTGGAGAGTTTAGGCGAAGCGTGTCCGAGAACACACCAGCAAGGAGCAAACCGGCGATTGCAGGCGGTGCGCTCATGCCATTGTCCTCCATCCGTTCGGAGACCAGCGTGCTTGTGCTCCCAACCGGGTCTACCCGGAAACGAATAGGCAGCCGCGTCGGCGGATTGTTCACGCGATGGTGATCCAGTACTTCAAGAAGATCGGCTTCATCCAATGACCGGATCGACTGACTTACCTCATTGTGATCAACAAGAATGATCTGGAGCCGCGGCGGATTGAGCAAATCCCGCTGCCGGCATATGCCGACATAGCGCCCCTCCTTATCAACCACCCAGAAATCATTACGCTCTTCGCGCAACACCCTGGGGAGCCCCTCACGTATTCGCGAGCTGGAGAGGAATTTCGGCACATCGGTGTCGGCCACCTCCCTACAGGGTTGATCGAAGAGTTCCTGAAGGCGGATATCCTGTAACTCCAGTCTTGGTCCCACCAAATTGCTCAAGGATCGAAACAAGCTGAACCCAGAGATAAGACCGAATGGTATTCCATTCGAATCAACAACCGGTGCGACCGTTCCTGTTCGATTGGCGATCGCCCACGCATCACGCAGTGTTTGATCCGGCGTAACGGTGTCATATCTATGAACGACAACTTCGAAGCGGGGAGAGGCATCCGCCAGAAACTCAGGAGGAGATAATTCCAGCCGGTCGAGAACCCATGCCGTCTGTGCGTTAAGTGGGCCGGCGCGAGCAGCTACAACTTCGCCGTCACCCTTAGCATTCCGGAACCAGGCATAGCCCATCGCAGATGCGATCGCATCGGTATCCGGGTTAACATGTCCAACGACGTAGATCTTGCTCATTCTGTCTCAGCTCCACCGCTTTTGTTGATGCCGCGAGTTGTGATTCTTATCATACTATGTACACCCACTCGTAAGGGATCATTCTTGCGATTTTAAGGCGCTCCATACGCGTTCGGGCGTCACAGGCGCGATTAGCACGTCCGCACCACAGGCATCCATGACCGCATTCGCAACTGCTGGGGCAACACCATTCATCGGGATCTCAGCAACAGCTTTCACACCGAAGGGATGGGATGTCTCGAACGTCTCCACGAAGATCGTCTCCAGATCTGGCATCTCGTGCGCGGCGAAGATATGATAATCCCGGAAGTCCACCTCCCGCGGACGACCGTCTTCATCATAGAGCATTTCCTCACACACGGCATAGCCAAGCGCCTGCGTCATGCCGCCCTCGACCTGCCCGGATGCTGTTAGTGGGTTAACAATCACGCCCGAATCAACAGCCATCAACAACTTATCAACGATCACCTGTCCAGTCTCGACATCGACCGTCACCTCCGCAAATTGGGCGGCGAAGGGCGGCGGAGCGACAGGAGACACAAAGGAACCGACGCCCATAATCTGCTCCTGATCTTCGTGGTGTAGGGCGTTGAGGGCAATCTCCTCCAAGGTGATGGATCGCCCATCGGGTGACCAGGCACATCGATCTCGCAGCACAATCTCATCCGGCTGGATCGCCTCTTTCTCCGTCCTCAACATGCGCGCGGCGCGGTGGCGAATTCGCTCCGCCACTTTCTGGGTAGCGTCGACGACAGCCGCACCGGAGATATAGGTTGTACTCGAGGCGTATGCGCCCTTATCGAATGGGGTGAAATCCGTATCCGAAGAGTAGACGATGATATCTTCAACAGGAACACCCAGGACTTCAGCCGCTAACTGAGCAAGGACCGTGTCCGAACCAGTGCCCAGGTCCGTCGCGCCAACAAGCAGATTGAAGGAGCCATCTTCGTTGATCTTGATACTTGCGCCGCCCATATCGAGGTAAGGGATAGCCGTCCCCTGCATTACCAAAGCGACGCCGATACCCCGCCGGAGATGAGGTTTTCCCTCAACGGCGTGCCACTCCGGGTTGTTGAACTTCGCGTCCCACCCCGCTCCAGATCTACCTTGCCGGACGCAATCCTCCAAGCCACAGGTGTTAATAATCTCAGGTCTGGGCTCTCGTCCTTCCGACCAGGAGGTGCTGAATGGATGCAATTCACCCGCACGCAACGCGTTCTTTAACCGGAACTGCAGCGGATCTAGATTCAAACTACGTGTGATACGCTCCATGTGCCGTTCAACAGGCCAGAACCCTTGTGGAACACCGTAGCCTCGATAGGCGCCGGAGGGGGGCGTGTTCGTGTAGACGATATCTGCGTAGAAACGAATGTTTGGCGATTCGCGGTAAGGGCCATCGCCCACATAAAGCGCCATTGCCTTGTGCCCGGTATTGCCAGTGACGGTGAGGGCATGACAGCCGTAAGCGCCGGTATCACTCAAAACGCGCATCTCATTGGCGGTGATTGTGCCATCATTCTTAACGCCCGTCTTCATGCTGATGCGCATGGGATGACGTGTTCGTGCTCCATAGAATTCCTCGGCGCGTGAAAATTCAAAACGCACCGGTCGGCCTGTAGCAATCGTCAGATGCGCAGCTACATCCTCGATCAAGACTTCCTGTTTCCCGCCAAAACCGCCGCCAATGCGCGGCTTGATCACCCGAATCCGTTTCGCCGGCAGATTGAGAACTGGCGCAATTTGACGGCGCACGTGGAAGGGAACCTGCGTGCTGGTGCGGATCACGAGGCGATCATCCTCATCCCAGTACGTCACAACAACATGCGGCTCGATATGCGCCGGACTTACTTTTGGAACTTCATAGGAGGCTTCAAAAATTTGATCCGCTTCAGAAAAACCTTTCTCTATATCGCCGATGTCAATGTGGATCTGAGCGGCGAGGTTCCGGCTGGGATCCGAATCAGCGAAATTAACATAATCCGGCTCGTCATGGATTTGCACCGCACCTTCAGCTTGAGCGTCTGCTGAATCGAGGATCGCCGGCAGCGGTTCATACTCCACCTCGATTAAATGCAGAGCCTGCTCGGCGATCTCTTCAGTCTCTGCAGCGACGAAGGCCACGCGGTCACCGAAGAAACGCACCTTGTTGTCTAAAGAGAATGTATCGAGCGGACCCGGGATTGGGTCGGATTGACCCGCAGTGGAATACGCCACACGGGGGATGTCCTCCGAGGTTAATACGGCTGCCACGCCAGGCAGCGCCCGAGCTTTGGAAGCATCTATCCGTTTGATCCGGGCGTGGGCCACCGGGCTGTGCAGGACTTTCGCGACCAACATCCCACGCATCTCAATATCCGCCGTGAAAGCTGGTTTACCCGTGACCAGTTTGATCGCGTCGACTTTCGGCTCAGGGGAACCTACGGTCTGATAGGCCTCCGTCCTCGGGTTAATTTGAATGCGAGGCATGACGCTTATCTGCGTTGCGATTTCAGGGCTATCCGATCCTAATAAAGTTCGGGAGTCTTCGACATCATCGGGTGGGAAGAACAGATCCGGTGGGGCTGGAAGCGACGCTTCAAGAGGTTCGACAGACTCCCCGCGCAGGATAGCGGCAGCACGCAGAACAGCTTGGACAGGTTTAATGTAGCCGGTGCAGCGGCAAAGTACACCTGAAAGCACTTCACGAACCTGAGCTTCCGTTGGATTCGATTCTTCTTCTAATAAGGAGCGGGCAGCGAGAATCATCGCCGGCGTACAAAAACCACATTGAATGGCTCCCGTATCGACGAACGCCTGCTGTAAAGGATCAAGTCCTTTACTTTCCCGCCAGCCATGCTGTGGATGTTCCCCCAGCGCTTCGATCGTCACCAGCTCATGCCCATCAGCTTGGACTGCAAGCATGACGCAACTATTCACAGGTTCTCCATCAAAGAGCACGGTACAGGCGCCGCATTCGCCAGTTTCACACCCGTGTTTGACTCCGAAAATACCCAGCTCTTCGCGCAATGCCGTGAGCAAGGTTGTCTCTGGCGGCACATCGATCTCGATCGGAGTTCCATTGAGAGTGAAATGAATCATCATCAACCCTGCACCTCCGTCAAGAGTCGCCTCGCGAGGACACCAGCGATCTCAGCGCGGTACGCCGCGCTGGCGAAGGCATCTCCAGCATCGGAGTATGCTTTCTCCGCAAGAGCAGCGGCATCCGCGATGCTCGCGCCTTTTTCGAGCGCTTCTTCCAGCTTGGTCAATCGTATTGGTCGTTCACCGTAGCCTCCGAGAGCAGCGACCACATGTCTTTTCCCTTGAGATATCAAGTGCTCAGCGACCGCGAGGCATACAAGCGGTCGATCTGCGGGTGAACGCGAAACTTGTTCGTATACCATTCGCTTTGGAGGCATCATTTCTAAAGCAACAATCAGGCGAGGCTTACGCCTCTCGGCTCGTTTCTCCAGCAATTTCTCCAGCGGCTCTGAATTATTCCCTGGTTCGGTAGTAACGGACGCATCCAACGCGAGCAGCGCTGTCAGCAAAGGGGAACGGCCGTCACATGTCATCACGGCGCCACCGATTGTGGCAGCATTGCGGATGTTGAGCGCAGCTTCCTGACGGCAGGCTTGTGCAAGAGCCTGAGGAATCTCTCTCTGCGTTTTGATGAGGGCCTGGAGTTTTACAGTTGCGCCGATACGGATCTTAGACTTCCCAACTTTTAGCTCGTCAAGCTTGAGATCCTGTAGATCGATGACAGCGGCGACATCATAGCGCTGTGGTGTCAACGCAGTCCCACCGGCGAGCGGAACTCCTTTCTCCATCAATGCGAGCGTCTCTTTGATCGTTTTCGGGCGGTGATAGTTCAACGACCCCATCTGCTTCCCTCTTTTCGTATCGCGCTCAATCTGGATCCACCTTCCAGCCCAATGATTTCAACTCATCTTTATCGACGGGCAGACCAGGAATATCGGCGAGCACCGCGTGCGCTTCGGCAGCTAGCGTGCCATCTGGAAGATTCAGTTCGGCATGGGCGAAGGCGAGGCGCCCTCTTCTCCGTTCCACAACGGCCTGCAATCGCAGCCGCTCACCGCTTGGAACGGGTTTACGGTAACGGATTTCGAGCTTGGCTGTAAGTCGAAAGTGTTCATGCTCACCGACGAGAACTGCCCGCCCGGCGATCTCATCCAGCATCGAGGCAACAATCCCTCCGTGGACAATGCCGGGGTACCCCTCGAAATGGCTCGGGATTACGACCTCCGCCGTCACTTCATCCGGACCCACCTCGTAAAAAGAAAGTCCCAGCCCATTTGCATTGTCCCTGCCGCATACGAAGCAGTTTGCCGAATTCGGCTGTTTATTTTCTATGTTCGATCTCGTCTCGGTTGCAGAATTTTCCATTGTTTCATCATCCATGTCAGATACCTACCCAGGTCCCTCGGAGCATTTTCATCTCTTCGGTGTTGCTTCCCAATCCCTACGGTCGCTAAGAATGACAACCCTAAGAAGTAACCCTATCAGAAAGCATTAACTATTCTCTCCCAACCATGATTCGCAGAGCAAACCAGCAGTTGCATATAGCCTGGTTCAACCAGCAATCCACACGCCTTGGGATCCGCAGCATTAAAGCATTTTAGTTCAACCGCGAAGATGCCTTACAAACGCTGCCACATTTTCGGTGCAAGCTCACGTGAACGGGCTGCGATGCGTTCTTCGTCAAGAGAGAGAATCTTCTTCCCCCTCATCAGGATCTTGCCCTTACAGACCGTCGTGTCGACAGTAGCATCTACCAAACCGAAAATGAGGTGCCCAAGGAAGTTGCTCTCATCAAGCGGTGTAGGGGGCAGGTAATCGATGATAGCAAGATCAGCAGGGCGACCCTCCGCGATCTCACCCAAGCGGATGCCAAACTGGCGCTCGCAGATCTCAGCATTATTCTGCAGCAGCAATTGCGGCGCCTCCATAAATGCCACACGCGGGTCCTTGTTGTCAAGCCTGTGCAGTAAATAAGCGCAACGCATCTGGGAAAGCATATCCGAAGACATCCCATCGGTTCCCAACCCGACCAACACACCCTTTTTGAGCAGCTTGAGTATTTTGGCAACGCCTACTGCATTATTCATGTTCGATTCGGGGTTGTGTACGACGATTGTCTTCGTATCGGCGAGAATATCCATCTCGGATTCGTCAATATGAATACAGTGGACGAAGATCGAACGTTCGCCAGTAACGCTAAGCCCGTGCAGTCGTTTAACCGTCGGTTCCCCGAATTTAGCGATGGAATCTTCCCGATCAGCAAGATCTTCGGCTACATGAATGTGACAACCCACACCGGCGTCCTTGGCAATCCCTACACATGTCTCAACCGTCTCGTCCGACACGGTGAAGGATGCATGTAAACCCATCAAGGCTGCAATCTGGCCATCGCCCTTACCGATCTTCTTGATGAAACGTTCGTTCTCGGCAATCCCGCCGCCAGGAATATTGCGATCCGAAACCTCGTAACAGAGAGATGCTCGAAGACCAGCCTCTCGTACCGCATCTTCGATAAGGTCAAGCGACCCGTCACGGTGTGAAGGAGAAGCATGATGATCGATGACTGTGGTTGTTCCATTGCGGATGCACTCAATAAGAGGAATCTTAGCCGACAGGGTGATATCCTCCTCAGAGAGAGCCATATCGAGTTTCCACCAAAACCGCTCAAGGATCTCGACAAAGTTGGAAGCCGGCTCCCCTGGTGGAGCCATGCCGCGGGACATGGTCGAGTAAAAGTGATGGTGGGTGCATATGAAACCAGGTAGGACAATCTTACCTGTGCAATCGACTACTTCAGCGTCAGGAAATCGTTCTGCCATCTCAGCCGCATCACCAACTGCTGAGATTCGCTCATCGTCGGTAACGACCGCTCCGTTCCACAGGACGCGGTTATCCTTTCCCAACGTAGCGACAATGCCATTCTCAAATCGTATTGTCATTGACAGCTCCTTTGCAATAATGAACCAAGAAACATCGGATAACGTTTGCCGATCACTATTTCATATTCGGATGGAACCAAACCAATATTAAACCCAGGGTATCCATATCTTATGCCCCTCTTTTCGTTCCCCAACTATTGTTCGTTCTGTTTCAAAAACTCTCTTGATAAATTTAATCAATCCTCCTTCAACATCTCTAGCTCTTCAGAGGTTCGTTCTCGCATAGTTATTGCACCGACGAAACATTTTAGCGCACAGATTGAGCACCCGATACACTTCTCTGGATCTGACGAGGGAAGTCCACGATCGTCGAGCTCGATGGCCAGATAAGGACAGCGAGCACAGTTGCCGCAAGAGACACACAAGTCATGGTCGAAGGAAGAGACTTTCTTAACCGGTGTTAAATCCATGAAATTGGTAATTGCATTGGGCTGAGCGATACCAATGAGTTCCTCGATAGATTTAATCCCACGTTCCTGCATGAGATAAGCAGTACCAGACTCGATTTCATGGATGATCCCATACCCATGTTTCATGGCAATGGTACAGAATTGGACGGTTTTTACACCAAGAGCCAGGAAATTCATGGCCGACTTGTAGTCCATTGGTCCGCCGTTGCCTGAGATGGCCACACCCTCCGGCACAGCCATCGCCAATGTAAGGTACGAGATCGGAGCGACACCCTCGCCACTCATGCCGACAACAATACCTTCTTCCCACACACGATTACCGTTAGCCGGTCGAAATGCCAGGGTAGGGAACGTATTGGCGAGAGTGACCCCTCCCTTTTTATCAGGATACCGCTCGAAAACCTCCTTGATAGCACGTAGAATCGGCACAATCGATGTCACTGCAGCGGTCAGCTTGAAGAGCTTCGGGACGTCAGGGGATCCAACCGTCATGATCCAGTCGATGATCTTGGCAGTGAGTATTGCGTTCTGAGAGACAATGTCACCCTCAGTCCCATCACCGCCCTGTGGGCAAGATAAGGAATATTCAATGCCCATCGCACCCGCTGCTTCGAGTTTTTTCGTATTAGATTGCCACACGGCAGCATCGGACTCGTCATCCCCGGTAACAGGGCCTCCCGTCGAGCCCATGGTGAGCCGATCTGGCCATTGTTTTACCAGTTGCTCAATCTCACTGCAGGCGCGATCGAGTGAGTGCCCTGAGACGTTATCACAGTTTGCGTACGTTTCAGGGCCGAAAGTGAACATGTACTCGGAAGGAATGTGGACTGGAATGTTGTCGAAAGCGGTCTTCAGTACACCGCCAGCCCAGCCAGCCTCGTAAGCCATATTCATCTGTTCCAGCCCATCCGTGGGTGGAGCAGCCGAAAGTAGATAAGGTGAGCGGATCGTCCGACCGAAGAAATCAGCCTCAAGGGAGACCGGTACGGGGGTGAAGCCTGGCAAGGTAAAGACGGACTTCGTCGCCTTTTCAACCGCAGGCTTCTTCAAACCTTTCAGGTAGGCATCGATTTCGACCGCTGCATTCTTGCCGGATGCAGATGCCTCGACTACAGTCGTCGGACCTGTGGCCATATCCCCAGCATAGAAAAGCCCTTCGGCCTGATCGATCGCAAGTGTAGATCGCATTCCGATCGCGATGATGACTGCATCGATATCTGTCCTGACACCCTCGGTCCCACTCAAGTCTTGGACATCAGCAGGTGTGAAGGATTTATCCTGCGGGAGCTGAACCTTAATCGTCTCGATCCCAACAACACCCTGGCCTTCCTTATTGATCCTGCTTACACGAATTCGCCCATTGACCTCGATGTCATAGTCAACCAATTCCTGCCGTTCATTGGCGGTAAGAGGCATCTCCGCAAGCTTCTCGAGCATGAAGAGTTCGACATTCTTTGCCCCTCGTTCTTTGGCAGTTATAGCGCAATCAATAGCGGTCGCACCTCCGCCAATGACCGCTACATGCCCCTCGAAATTATAAGCGTCAGGCCTTGCAAGTAGATCGACCATCGGTATGGCCAAAGCTTCGTTCTCGATGCCAAGGTGGATCGGTTCCCAAAGACCTGCAGCGATGCAAACAGCGTCATAACCCTGCGCGAGAAGATCCTTGGGTTCCTCGATCTTGGATCCCAGCTTCGTTGAGATCTCCCCAAGTGACAAGATGAAATCAATATCCGTCTCCACTACCTTCTTATCGAGGCGATGGTCGGGTATAAGCGTCATCATGCCGCCGAGTTGATCACGAGCATCGAGGATATCAACAGCGTACCCCATCTGCGCCAGGGATGCAGTCGTAGCGAGACCAGCCGGGCCTCCGCCGACGACCGCAACTTTCATTCCGTTGGCCTCCGAGGTTGAAAAATCCGGGATTCCACCTATTTTTTTAGCCATCTCGACTATTGTCGCCTGCACCCGGGGAATATTAATGGCTCCATCAAAAAGCTTATGGGTGCAAGCAGCCATACAGAGAGTATCTGGGCAAACCATCCCGCATACACCCCCAAGTGGGTTTTTACTCATTATCTCGCCGGCCGAACGCCTGATATCTGAAGGATTCCCTCCTCGAGCCGCCATGATGAAATCAAAGGGCGAACAATCGCAGGGACATGCCGCCGTGCACGGTTGCTCCTCACAATACTCGCAGCGGAGAAGCTCCGCTTGGAACTGATGAGCAGTCATAATCAGCTCGGGACCATATTGATCTTCCTTCATTGGACTTCTCCCTTTCTTCCTTGTTCAGTGGTTTGTTCTTTATAAGTAATTATTCACGCTCCCCGTGGCATCGTTATTCTGATGATGGGGCAACGAAGAATATCGCCCGACCACGGTGATCTTATATCCATAGCTGAGATTCATCGCTCCCTTCTCTTGACCCCCCGAATTATTTCAACGGGCTGAAGGTATCGATAAGAAGACAGACATCTCCTCCAGCAGAATAAAGTATTGGGCATGTCGCGCCGTGGTCGAGGTACTCCTGTACCTTCGCTTTAGCTTGCTCTGGAGTCCCAGAAGCGGTGATCCGAGAAACTAACTCGTCCGTGACAAGGTGTTTCGCACTCTGAATCTGATCGTGTGTGGCAGGCCAAGCGAGGATGGATTGGATCTCCTGCACGACATCTTGAGATACACCACTCGCCTTGGCGATATGCGGTTGTTGAGCAAGATACTGCGTGAGTAATTCGCGACTTCTATCCAAAGCTTTGTTTTCATCGGAATCGACAGAACACACGATCAGTTGCGGTCGGTCAAGATCGTCGAGTGTACGTCCCGCCTTTTTCGCTCCGTTCTTCAGGTGCTCTAACACTCGATCGATGTAATCCGGTGGGACACAATAATTCAAGACTACACCATCGGAAATTTCTCCGGCTAACTCCATCATCTTCGGTCCGGTGGCACCGATGTAAATCGGAACGTTGCGAGGCTCGCGCCGCCCATGGACGACGTCTAGCTCGATATCATCCACATTGTGGAACTCCCCGTGGAAGGTCACCCGTTCCATGTTCAGCAATCGCCGCAAGACCTCGACGGTCTCACGCATTGCCTTGAGCGGCTTTTTTCGCTCAATGCCGACATTCTTCGCCAGAGGGTCCCACCACGCGCCGATGCCGCAGATTATCCGATCCGGCGCCAGATCATCGAGTGTGAGAAAGGTCGCTGCCAAGAGGCCGATATTACGCGTCCAATTATTGATCACACCTGAGCCAATCCTAATTTTTTCTGAGACCGCGGCATAAGCTGCCATTGGCACAATTGCATCCCTGACAAGACGCGACTCTGCTTGCCAAATCGCTTTAAACCCTTTTTCCTCTGCATAGCGAACGGTGTTCAACCCATCGCGAAGATCGTGGGCATCTTGCAGGTATAAACCAACACGATTCATACTCATGAATGACTCTCCTCTAGGTCTTGCATGAACTCGAAATTATAGCCTTCGCGCAGATATTCAAGATCCTCCGGAAGGTCAACATCAAGCCCGATGGAAGGGTTTTTGCATACAACAAGTCGTACGCCTGCCGCCTTCGCACGGGCGACATGCCGTTCGAAACTGTCTATGCCAAAATCGTACTCGATCAAGCCGGGCGGGGAAGAAAGCAATGCATTGGTCCCGCTGCCATGACGATCAGGAGCGATAACCACGACGGGGGGATCTGTAGCCTTGCTGATCAACTTCTCAACATCGTCCATTCTCATCAAAGGCAGATCAGCCGGGATGACCAGTACCCCACTTATGTCGTACTGCTGGGCGACAACAGTGGCCCGAGCCAGCGCATTGTTCAATTCCGGTGCACCATACTCTGTTACCGTCCGTGCACCATGTTTCCGAGCGATCGAGAGCGCTTTAGTGTCGCGGCTGACAACAAGCGTTCGCTCGATTTCTTTTACCTCTCGAAGCAGGTCGAGAGTGTTAATCAGCATTTGTTGACTCAAGATCTCACGCTCATCCCTGGTCAACACAGTGGACAAACGCGACTTAGCCGTCCGCAAAGGTTTCACTGGGACAATCGCCCATAGGGTCATCGCCGCGACTCCGCTTCAACCAGCTCTGCTGTAAACGCCAGCACTTCTTCCGCCAATCTTTTACGATCGGATTGAGTCTTCATCATTGTCTGTCTTACTTTGGTTTTGATCCCAAGTGCTTCAATTTCCGTAGCGAGTTCTGCGTCAACTTCGTCGATCAAAATCCCTGACAGGATCTGCCGGTAATGCTCAGCGACAGCGTAGGCTGAGGGTTCAATTCCCATAGCTGCGAACATCTTCGCGGCTGGCCCACGAACAGCCTGGCCTCCTATGATTGGGGAGACACTTACCACAATTTTCACCTCGAGCGCCTCACGGACACCTCTTATTGCGAGGATCGGATCGATGCTAACCCAAGGGTTGGAAGGACAGAGAATTACAGCACCTGAATCCTCAATCGCCTGCAAGAATCCCGGCGCTGGCTTCGCATTCTCAATGCCTTCAAACCGAAATCCCCGCACCTGCGGTTCATGTGAGTGCTTAACAAAATATTCCTGGAAGGGAAGATCCCCATCATCTGTCTCAACGATCGTTCGCACTGAGTCATCGGTCATGGGCAAAATAACGTGATCAATACCAAAGGTGCGGCATATCATCCTAGTTATCTCACTTAAGGGTTCCCCGGCTTTCATCCTCCGTGTTCGCTCGACATGAAGCGCCAAATCTCGATCCCCCAGTCGGAACCAGACCGGGCTCCCAAATTCTTTCAATGTTTGCAGAAAATTCCAGGTCTCATCCGTCCGGCCCCAACCAGACTGAGGATTAGCGAGACCAGCCAATGTGTACGTCACGGTATCAAGATCGGGTGAGATGGCGAGTCCTAGATGTTCGAAATCATCTCCGGTGTTGACAACGAGGGTCAACTTATCCGGTTCCAACAAAGTAGTTAGACCATCGACGAGTTTCGCTCCACCTGTTCCACCAGCGAGCGCTGTAATCTTTATCGCCATAGTGACACTTCTTCCACCGGGCGGCGTGGGCGTTCCTTCCCCGCCTCCGCAGGATATCCAAGGATAATCAACCCTTGTGGATCCCATGCATCGGGAAGGCTCAATTCCTCTCGAACTTCATCTTTTGTAAAGAGTGGTGCGCACAGCCAGCATGCACCCAACCCCTCAGCATGGGCTGCAAGAAACAGATTCTGGGCAGCCATGGATACACCTTGAACCGCCAAAATATATTCTGCTGTCTGCCTCCGTTCATCAGGGTAAACATCCATAGCTTCCATAGATAAACAAGCGATCAGCACCACCGGAGCGTTAGTAATCTGCTTAATTGATTGAGTCACGTCTTTCTCGATCTGGCCGGGGTCATCGCCATCAGCCAGCCTGTCCTCGCGCAACTCTTCGCCTAACGCGTTTGCAAGGGAGCGCTTATCATCCAAAGCAGTGAGGATCACGAAACGCCATGGTTGACAGTTGTGGGCAGAAGGCGCCATGGTTGCCGCCTCCAATACGCGCTGGAGAGTTTCGGGCGGGATCGCAGAGCCATCAAACCGGCGGATCGAGCGGCGGTCCTGGATAATACGATAGAGCGTCGAAGTTGCTTCGCTCATCCCATCGTACTCACGGTGTCTGGACGAATAAGGAAGATGACTCGAGATTGTCCCTCATGCCAAGGATTCCTATCAACACCCAAGTATTTCCTTGCGAGTAAATGTGTATGTTCGACAGCATCCTCCTCGCGTTCAGCGGCAACGGTCCCGCGGATTTGAATATATC
>DAOWMX010000246.1 GCA_030642885.1 Anaerolineales bacterium
GTGAATGCCATTACGGTACCGGTAACTTGTACGCAGAGAAGCGAGTGAAAGTATTGAAGCAGCAACTTGCTGACTATGGCCTCGACCCCCGCCGCGTTAGGTTGGAATTTCTCGCTGGTGATGACGGCGCAGGGTTCGTAGAGACGATAACTGCTTTTCGAGATGATCTTGGGAAAAAGATGGTCAAGACCTAAAGATCTATCTCCTAGAGGAGGCATTGTGAACATTAGACAAGACCTGAAAAAAAGTGAGGAGCCATATGTCTAAAAGACTGGAAATGGAGGTTTGGTCACTCGATAACTGTGCCGGGTGTGGCCTATGCGTTGCCGCCTGCTCTAAGCAAGTGCTGCGCTGGAACGGGGGCGATCATCCAATCAAAGAAACTCGCATTAAGACGGTTGGATACACGGTGGGGCCGCTGGATAGCTGCTCCTTCTGCGAGCACTTCTGTGTGGAAGCCTGCCCGCGCCTGGATCGCTGGACCGCAATAGAACCCAGCTCTCTGTTCGCCGCGAGTGCGCGCGGCCCGGTTGAGTCTGGAGCGCCGAACGATGTGATCCGCAGTATTTTAACTGCCGGCCTCACCACAGGCATGCTGGATGGCGTCGTAATGCTCGATCTCGACCCGTGGACCCTCGAACCTAAAGCTCGCGTAGTAACGACCGTTGAGGAGATCGTCTCCAGCGTCGGACCACAATATCTATGGGCTCCTGTTTTTGATGCTCTTAACGAGGCCGTCTTTGATCGGGGACTGAAGAACATCGCGGTCGTCAGCACCCCTTGCGCTGCGCAAGCCATCCGCAAAATCAAAGCCTCTCCAAATACCCTACTGAGTCCCTACCAGGACTCCATCCGTTTGAGCGTCGCCGTATTCTGCACAGGCATCTACCGGCCGGAGATGATTGAAGAGCTTCTGGTCAAGAGCATGGGAATCTCCCGTGACCAGGTCAAGCGGCTGGACGTTTCCGCCGACCGCGAGGAGCTCTCGGTGGAGTTGTGGGACGGCAACGTACACTCCATAGCCCGGCAAGATGCCGAGAAGTACACGCTCACCGGCTGTGGGAGCTGTGATGACTATCTTGGAGAATCAGCGGATCTGGCTGTCGGCACTCTAGGTGCGCCTGAGGGCAAGTCTACCTTGATCGTTCGCTCTCCTGCTGGTGAGGTATTTGTTCGCAACGCCAACCAGCTTCATCTGTTGGATTTAGCTTCCGATGTTGATAGCGCCAGCCTTGAAGCCGCTTCTGGTGAGAAAGACCGTCGCGAGCGAGCGCAGGCGTTTAACGATCTTAATATTTTGATGCTGGACGCATTGGCTGATCCGATGCAGCGTAACGAAGCTATTAAACAATTCGTCCGTCTGTACCGAACGCCCACGCGCTCTACCTCACCGACAAAGGCATCCAACTCCTGCACAGGATGCTGATACCGGAAACCTTGATTTCTGCTGCTGGATTTCAGGAAGGAAATTCGATGACTGCGATTAACGCAAAGTCCAAGAAACTTAAAGCTCTTAGTTCTCTGCTGAAAGATGCTCTGGGCGACGAACCGGTGGAGGTAACAAACACCAAGCATCTAAGTGGGGTCGCCGCCGGTTACAAGCATGGCGAATTGATTATTAAAGGAGATGCTGGCGACTACTTGGGAGTCCTGAACGCCGGAGCCACCATCAATCTGACCGGGAGCGCCGGAAAATACATTGCCGACAATATGACTGCCGGCACAATTATCGTTGATAAAAACGCCGGACTTGGTGCCGGGATGTATTGCTATGGGGGAAGCCTGGTCGTGCGCGGCGATGCCGGCGACTTTACCGGGACCATGAATAAAGGAGCTACCATCCTTGTCGTAGGCGATGTTGGCGCCGAAGCAGGCACGTACATGCTCGCTGGCGATCTGATCGTTGTCGGGAACGCCGGAGAAAATTTCGCTAATTACCTGATTCGAGGCAATGTCTTCATTGGGGGCGACTGGGAAACGCTTGGCAACAATTGTGATGTTGTGCCGTTGTCGGAAGATGACATTGAGAAATTACGTGAACTTTTTGAAACCTATAAAGTCGAAGCCCCAATCACCGAGTTTAGAAAAGTCGTGGCTGCATCAGAAAAGCCATTCTATCACTAGGAGGACATTATGTCCGTAGTAGGCGCCTTCTGTGTAAGTGTAAATCGAGAACTTTGCATCAACTCTCAAATGCCGGGCAAGTGCGCCGTGTGCGCTGAGGTTTGCCCCCATGGCGTATATGCGCTTGACCCTTTTACGGGGGTGATGCATATCCAGAACTACAATGCCTGCGTGGGCTGTCGGATTTGTTCTGAATTTTGCCCCGTGGACGCCATTCGCATTAACCCCGCCGAATCTGAATATCTCAGCCGCTTCCCCTGGACGCTGTCGACGATTGAAGAGATCCACCATAAAGCCCAAACGGGGGATTACCTGCTGAGCGGTTTCGGCACGCAGCAGCCAACTCCCCATTTTGACACCATTACAATCGTCCCCAGCCAAATCGCCAGCGCGGCACCCCGTGATAAATATCGTGAAGAGTGCGATATGGAAGTTGTCATTGGCGAGGACACTTGCGAGAAACCTCTTCGCCTAAAACTGCCGTTTGTATGGGCGGCGATGTCGTACGGTGCGCTGAGCAAAGAAGCCAAATTGGCGTTGGCGATTTCAGCGGCTCAGACCGGAATCGCCACCAATACCGGCGAGGGAGGGCTTCTTCCTGAAGAGGCGTGGTTGTCGCGCGGCTATGCGGATAGCGATTTCACGCAAAAAGAATGGGATCCTGGCGGGCACTTGATCATTCAGTGGTCTACAGGACGCTGGGGTGTGTCGGCGGATTATCTCAACAGCGGCGATGCGGTTGAAGTTAAGATCGGACAGGGCGCAAAACCGGGAATGGGTGGGCACTTGCTGGGAGCCAAAGTGACCGAAGAAGTCGCCCGCGTGCGCGGCATACCTGTAGGATCGGATGCTCTCAGCCCCTGCCGATACTACGACGTCCAAACAATCGATGACATGAAGCACATGGTCGAGTTTATACGCGATGTGACGGATTATCAGTACCCCATCCTTTTCAAGCTCGGTCCTTCCCGTCCCTATGAAGACGTATCCGCCTGTATTGAAGTTGGAGCCGACGCCATCAGCATCGATGGTTTGGTTGGAGGAACCGGCTGCTCGCCTAATGTCGTCACCCAGGGAGTAGGCATTCCCACGATAGCCTGTCTTCCTCCGGCCGTGCAAGCACTAAAAGATCATGGCGTTCACCACAAGGTGAAATTGATCGCCCTTGGCGGCATTCGCAATGGACTGGACGCTTACAAGGCGATGGCAATGGGGGCTGATGCGGTAGGTTTCGGTAGCGCGGCCGAAGTCGCCATGGGCTGCCGGGTTTGTTACGCCTGCCAAAAAGGAAACTGCCCCTACGGAATCACCAGCCAAAAACCTGAGTTCCGTGCTCGCCTCGATCCTGTTGAGGCCGGGCAAAAGCTGACGAACTTTATCCACGCCTGTGCTGAAGAAGTCAAGATCCTAACGATGCTGTCAGGACACAATAGCATTTCTGAACTTTCCACCGAAGATATTCGTGCGATGGACCTGAATACTGCAGCGCTGACCGGTCTCAAGCTGGTCGGCTATGAACGACCTTTATCCATGTGGGAGGGCGGCTTCGCTCCCGCTGCGCTGACGAGTGATAACGGGAAATAAGCAAATGTAACATGTGTGTGATTTATACAGCCGATAGACTGAAAGAACTCTCTATGCGTGGACTCCGTGGATAACGCAACTGGAGGGTTAATATCTATCGGCTGTATATCTTCTCCCCATTCGACTCATTAGATTTCGATCATCCATTGTAAGA
>DAOWMX010000069.1 GCA_030642885.1 Anaerolineales bacterium
AATTGCAGTCGAAGGACGCTCACGGAATCGCTCTTCGACTGCGACAAGCTTCGCTCAGAGTGCGCCCGATCACTTTTTGAGCAGACATTCTGCCAAAACTGTATTGCAGGCAAAGGCTCACAAGTTCGACGGTTACCAGCAGTATTTGAACTTTCCTGCTTTGTGTAAAAATTTTAAGCCATGCGGTTCTATCAAGAACTGAGTGAGGCCTGCCTGACGAGATCCACGAATTCGGGTTTCAAACTCGCGCCGCCCACCAAGGCGCCGTCAATCTCCGGCATGGACATATACTCTGCGATGTTCTCCGCGTTGACGCTGCCCCCATACTGGACTCTCACTTTCTGGGCTGCACTTTCCCCGAAGGTCTCGGCGATCGTCCCCCGAATCGTAAGACCGATAATGCTGTTTGCATCGACCGCGGTCGCCGCCTGCCCCGTCCCGATGGCCCAGATCGGCTCGTAGGCAAGTACACACGTCGAGATCTGATCCTGATCAAGCCCTGTGAGTGCGGCTCTGACCTGCCCGCTCACAAATGCCTGCGTCTCGCCCGCCTCTTTTTGGGTCAAGTTTTCACCGACACAGATGATCGGCGTCAATCCGTGGTTGAGTGCAGCTTGGACCTTCTTATGGATCGCTTCATCACTCTCCCCCGCCCCCCCAATCGCCCGCCTTTCGGAGTGCCCGACGATCACATACTGGCACAGTGCAGCGATCATGGGTCCAGAGATATCCCCCGTATGCGCGCCCGATTCCTCCCAGTGGATATTCTGCGCTCCAAGGCCGATCTTGTTGGCCTGGATCACCTCCGCCAGTGCAGCCAGGACGGTGAAAGGCGGACAGATAACGCGATCCACGTTTTCAATTTCATAAAGAGGTGAGCGAATTTGACGCACGAACTCCAACGCCTCCTTCGCCCGGCCCAGATTCATCTTCCAGTTCCCTGCAATAATCGGTTTTCTCATGTCAAATCCTCAAGTAGCTGTTATATCTCGACGATTTTTCCCAGTAACTACTCAAGTCTGCCGCAAGAGACCTGAGCAGTTACATATGCGCTATGATAACCTGAGTGCCGATTCTAATCCAGCCAGGCTAAGATGCCATACCCAATTCATCAGAAAACAACTGGTTATTGGTTGTTAATTAATGACCTTCCTATCAACAAGCGGTGTGGCATTCTAGTGATCTATTATGATTTCGTGGGTCGATAAAGGAGCGTATGATTTAATCCAAATCTAGTGAGATCTTTAAAGCATCTTTGATCCGAGCTAACATATCACCGGATACCACACCGATTCGTTTTACTAACCGACGCTCAGAAACCGACCTTACCTGAAATGTATCTGCGGACGATTTCTTAGCGAGTCCATTCTCCTCATCCTTTTCAATTGGTACATGCCAGGAGGCACTGAGAAATGCGGTATTCCAATCTGTTACGGGCACAATGATCTTTAACGGCAATCGCCCAATCGCATCGTTGCCAACAAGAATACATGGGCGGGTCTTCTTAATTTCCGCACCGACTGTCGGGTCAAGATTAATGATCCAGACTTCGCCCATTTTCATGCAAAGTCCTCAGTATCAAGCGATGAGAAAGCAGTTAGCTCTTTATCGGTCTCGTATATGTGTGCGACTGCTTCAGCTGCTGCAGCCAAGATTTCATCTTGCGTACGCGCACATTCTCTCTCAACTGCCAGTCTAACAAAAGCAGATTTTGAGAGATCACGTTTCTTTGCAGACTCAGTAAGACATTTATCCAAATACTCAGAGACCATAATATTGAGACGAGTCGTTTTGTTTGCGTCTTCGGTTACCAAGATGCGCCTCCATATTGGGTTATTATTATGCGCATATATATTGTACAAGTTTGTTATACTAGCAACATGGTACTGTATTCCTATGTTAACTTTCCTTTCTTCGTATTACCGAAAACAGAAATTGGATCATAAATTGTAGGGGTCGACCCGTGTGTCAGCCCACCCCTCTAAAACAACCATTAAATCCCCAACCTCCCGCAGGTTTTGAACCTGCGGGAGGTTAACGTGCAGGCCTCAATAATTTGGCTGCGCCCGAAACCGGAAGCAGACCTTCCTGACTCCACATAGCGCGGAAGCGATGCAAGACACACCCTGAATAGATCAACTGCAGGATATTGGAGTACTCAATCGGAGTACGACGTGTAATAAATTGGTTCCGACAAACACTAGATTCCACAACGGAGGTATACAAGGCTATGTCACCTTTCCACAGTAATATGAAGTAGAACTATTTATGATTTATATGGCACATCTGAAAATTCCCTCTTGACATCAACAGAACAGGATGCTACATTATGCATGTTACCCGATTATGCGGGTTATCGCTATAAACATTTATTTACCTAACGGAGAAGGAAATGCCCACTCTTGAGAGCGAACTCATTCTTACCCCGGAGAAGAAGGGGGTCCAGGTAGCGATCGAACCAGCTGTGAACGCGCTTGGCAGTCTTCTCTTCCTTAGCAGGGTTGACATCTACTCCGGACTCGATCCCTGGGTTGTGAAGACAGCCGCCTCCCTGGATGAGAAATTGCTGCGGGCAAATCTGGTCGTGATGCAAGGGCTCTTTTACGCCTGGGAGCCCGACAGGAGCTGGCCCTCCTTCATGTCCTATGTTGACCATCTTGAGGCCACAGACCCGTTGGTGCTTCGAGATCGCCTACTCGATACGTATACCGAACTTCCGTGCAAGAAGGAGAACGACATTGTTGTCGATCCAATCTCCAAGGACGAGCTTCTCTCTGACTTCACTACGTTCATCGCCTACCTGCGGTCGAAATTCGGGGAAGAACATGTGGATGAAACCATCGAAGAAGAAGCCTACTATCTTCTCTTAAAACCCAAGAAAATGCGCTCTTATATCGTCTCTCATTTCCGCACAATGTGGACCGAGGTTCTCGAGGCTGAATGGGAGAGAGTGTACCCGCTCATTAAGGAGTCTGCCCTCGCCTTTCAAAAGGTGGACTTTAACCGGATGACTCCACAAGAAGCTGTGCGATACATCACCGGTCAAACCGACGATAAGCTAGGTTGGCTGATCGAGAAAAGCAGCCGCTTGGTCTTCATCCCCACCACCCACAGCGGACCTTATTCTTACCCCTTCTTATCCGAGGACATCGGGTGGATCTTGTTCAACGCCCGGCTTCCTGAGGGATTGCCCGACAGCGCATCCGTGCTCAGCCGTACCGAACTACTGGTCCGCCTCACTGCACTTGCGGACGAAACTCGCCTGAGCATCCTCGCCATCACCAATGAGCGCGGGCAGATTTGTTCACAAGAGCTGATCGACATCCTGCAAATGAGTCAATCATCCGTATCCCGACATCTCAGGCAGCTATCCGCATCGGGCTTTCTGCGAGTGCACAGAACGGAAGCGGGAAAGTGCTATACACAAAATCCAGAAAGGCTTAAGGATACGCTGCGCGCGCTTGAATTATTGTTCAGCGAAAGGTCATGATTTAAATAAACAGCAAACTTGTCAAAGGAGAATATGAAGATGCACCCAACAGGACGTGATTTCATCGCCGCGGAATACCGAAGAGAAGACATGATGAAGCGGGCGGAGATGGATCTCCTGATCCGGATTGCCCATATCAATACATCTAATCAAGCGCCGATCCACCAGCGAATGCTTGTGAGATTTGGAACCTGGTTAGAACAACTTGGCTGCCGCTTGAAATCTCACTACATGGAAGTCGCAGATCTTGAAATTCGGAGCACTACAGTCTCATGAATCACGCTGCATAGCTGGGGATCTTGCAGCATCATTTCTGTGAAAAGTGAGGGTTAAAACCTTGATCTTCAAACGGCAATACTGGCGTCTGCGGTCAGTCTTCAACGAATATCCTCGCCATTTCTGGACTCTGCTCATTGCGACCTTCATCGATCGTGTAGGCGGCGCGATCCTATTCCCCTTCTTCACGCTTTACATCACACAGAAATTCGGCGTGGGGATGACAACCGTCGGCATGATCTTCGGGACCTTCGCAGTGACGGGAATGATCGGCAGCACAATTGGCGGCGCCCTGGCGGATCGATTGGGGCGCAAACCCTTGATCCTTTTCGGCCTTGTGGTGAGTGCGGTCTCGAGCGTATGGTTGGGGTTGGTTAATGAACTCGAACTGTTCTTCGCTGGCGCAATCTTTGTTGGGCTATTCACAAATATCGGCGGGCCTGCACGACAGGCAATGATCGCGGACATTCTTCCGGAAGAGCAGCGCGCGCAAGGATTCGCTATCTTCCGTGTAGTCGCGAATCTAGCAGTGGCGATTGGACCCGCGATTGGCGGCTTCCTCGCCTCTCGATCCTATTTAGCGCTATTCTTGACAGACGCAACAATAAGCATTTTCGTCGCCATCCTGCTCTTCATTATCCTACCGGAAACGCAGATCGCCTCCAAATCTCAGGAGAAGGAGAGTATGGGCCAGACCTTCGGGGGGTATGCGACCGTACTCCGCGATAGTTTCTTCATGTTCTTCTGGCTCGCATCCGCCCTTTCTGCAATGGTATACATCCAGATGAACAGCACACTCGCAGTCTTCCTCAGAGATGTCCATAGTGTTAGCTTGCAAGGTTTCGGCGCGATCATGAGCTTAAATGCGAGCATGGTTGTGATACTTCAGTTTTACATCAGCCGCCGTTATGCAAAGTATCCCGAATTAGCGGTCATCACCTTGGGAGCGCTCCTGAACGCTGTCGGATTCGCACTCTATGGCTTCGTCGCCACCTATGGACTTTTCCTGCTGGCGATGGCCATCATAACCATCGGGGAGATGCTCTGGGCGCCAGTTTCACAATCGATCGTGGCCCGCCTTGCGCCAGACGATATGCGCGGCCGCTATATGGCGATGTATGGATTCAGTTGGGCAGTCCCCTTCGCTGTCGGCCCTCTGCTTGCGGGCCTGGTTATGGACAATCTTGACCCCAACTGGGTGTGGTATGCCGGCGGTATCATAGGCCTGATCTCCGCAGCGATGTACGCTTTGATATTCATTCGATCGTTTCGCAAAGAAAAATTAGCGGCGGTCGCTGATTAGTTCTCAATATATCCCTTTCAGGCTCTGGCGAGAGTTTCATCTCCTACTAGTTTTTTATCGGTAGCCCGCTGGAGTGTAGACGCGGACTTCTTTCTCAAGGCGTTCGTTAAGACGATCCTTCTCCACTTCGAGGTCGTAGCGCGCCTGCAATCGCAGCCAGAATCCTTCTGACAAGCCAAAAAAACGCTCAAGCCTTAACGCTGTGTCAGGAGATACCCTACGCTTGCCGTGGACAATCTCATTAATTCGTCGAGGGGACACACTGATATCCTTTGCGAGCCGATACTGGCTAACCCCCATAGGCTTGAGGAATTCCTCGAGGAGGATTTCTCCAGGATGGATTGGCTCTAGTTTTTCTTCATTCATCGCTCACTCCCTGTGATAATCGACGATTTCAACATCGTACGCATCGCATTTACTCCATACAAAGCAAATCCGCCAGCGCTGGTTGATTCGGATGCTATGCTGTCCTTTCCTATTACCGACGAGTTTCTCAAGATGGTTTCCGGGTGGAACACGCAGATCATCCAGCGCTCTGGCAACATTGAGGACCTCCAGCTTGCGGCGTGCGTTTCGCTGGATCTCCGGTGGAAGCTTTCGAGAGAATTGACGGTTGAAGATCCTCTCAGTTTCCTTGTCCGCAAAACTCCTGATCACAAACAACATAATAACGCTTATCGTTAATAACGTCAAGCGTTATCAATGGGTGTTGATGCAAATATGATTATTTGTTCTGCGGGCTATCTATATGCTAATCGGCGCCTCCTATTGACGCCGCTAAGCGCGAATCGGATTCCCCCATTCCCCACGGGGCAATCCGAGGGGGGTCAAAGAGCATCCCCCTCCAAAATAAAGCCCGAAGGACATTCCTCCCCTATCTATATGAGCCTTTTCACTATCTTTTACGCTCTGAGTAAAATATCGTACAAATCATGCCCACATTGCGGTATTCCGTTGTTTTAAGGGTTGCTAAAACGGCAAATTAAATCCGGAGGTGAGAATGAGGCGGCTCCGACATTACTCCGTCGTCCTGACTTTGATCACAATTTTCCTCATCATCGCTGTCGTCCTGGGGACACCAAAAGCGCAGGCGAGTGAGACTGTGGATCCCATCCAGGATCCACCATCGTCCCTTTTACGGCTCGCATCTGTCCACCTCTCAGAAACTTCCCCACCACCGCCCCCCGAACAAGACACATGTATGTATTGCCACCTGAGCGGCTCGATCGACAATATCTGGACTCCACTGGCCCGATGGATCGTGTTTGGCTTCGGAGGCCTGGTCTTTCTCGTCGGGGCTTTCCGGGTAGGCAGCGGATGGGTTACCCGGAAACCCTGGAAGCCGCTTTGGGCACGCGCTGTCGATTGGCTTGACGACCGGTTCCATATCGTCGAACCAATGCGTGAAATTCTCGACAAGCCTGTTCCCATGTTTGCCACGCGCTGGATGTACTGCTTAGGCGGGATAACCTTTACTCTTCTCATCATCCAGGCTGTGACCGGTACCATGCTCGCTTTCTTCTACAAGCCAACACCTGAAGCAGCCTATGCCAGCATTCAGTTCATCGAGACTGAAGTTCGCTTCGGCGCTGCCATTAGAGCTATCCACCATTGGTCGGCGAACGGCGTGGTCGTAATGGTCGTCGCCCATATGGTGCGTGTGTTCATCCATGGCGCCTACAAGGCGCCGCGCGAGCTCAATTGGCTGTCAGGCGCGCTCCTGCTCATCCTCGCCTTCGCGTTTGGGCTGACGGGTTACCTGCTGCCATGGGATCAGCAAGCTTATTGGGCAACGACTGTGTCAACCGAGATCGCCGGCGGCATCCCCCAGATCGGTGACATCTTACTCGTGTTCATGCGCGGTGGCTGGGATGTCTCCGCAGTCACCTTGAGTCGTTTCTATGCTCTGCACGTTCTCGTGTTACCGGTCGCCGCCTTAGGATTGCTGGGTGTGCATTTCCTGATGATTCGTCGACTGGGCATCCATCGACCACTTTAATATCAAAGCTATGGAGGAAGCATGACTGAGGAAGAATCCAGTCCAAAAGAAGAAAAAAACATCCCCTTCTTCCCTGACCATATTACGACCGAGGCGAAAGTCGTTGTAATAATCATGGTGTTGATGATCATCGTGGGAATCGCAGGGTTAATATCCCCTATCGGGCTTGGGTCCCCAGCCGACCCGATGGTCACGCCACACGTAAAATCCGATTGGTACTTCCTCTTCCTTTATCAAATGTTGAAGTATGTGCCGAAAACAATCGGCGTGTTAATTCCCATTATCGGGCTGATGCTGATCGTGATCTGGCCATTCCTCGATCGAAAGGGTGATACGCTCCGAGCACGAAACGTCCGCTGGATTATTGTAGTTGTCGGCTCAATCGTCGTGATCGGCCTTACGATCATGGGAGCCCTGAGTTAAATACCGACGAGATTTCCCATTCGTCAATCGGAAAACGGAGAGCCCTATGACAGACAACGAAGCGAAGGTACCGCGCAGAGGCTTCCTGAAAATCCTGAGCAGCCTGCTCGCTGCTGTGGGATTGACCGCAATCGTTGGCCCCGCAATCGCCTACTTCTGGCCCTCGAAGCTGGAAGAAATGCCCTCAGATCCGGTTTCCGCAGGGAGCGAGGGATCGATCCCTGAAGGAGAGAGCAAGACTGTTCGATTCGGCCGCTACCCAGCGTTAGTGATTAATACACCGGAACGAGGGATTGTCGCCTACTCCTCCGTCTGCACCCACTTCGCCTGCCTTGTGGATTGGAACCCCGAATCCAAGATGATCGAGTGTCCCTGCCATGATGGTTACTTCAGCGCCGTTGATGGCTCGGTCATCAGTGGTCCTCCCCCTACCCCGCTTGAAGAGATACTCGTCACGATCGTAGATGGAAATATACTCATAGGCGGTGAAGCTTGACCACAGACACAGCGCCCTCTTCAACACAACCCGAAATCACACGTGGATCTTCACGCTGGCCGCGAGCGATTCGAGAATTCCTGCTTCACGCCATCATCCAGGACAGGGTGCTTAAGCGTGCTTATCCCGGCATTATGCATCTCCTGATCTTCTGGGGAATGATGATCCAGATCCTCGGGACCGTGATCAATCTGCTGCAATACCCTCTTTTCCTGCCCATCGAACTTCCCTGGCCGCGTGGCACCTCATTACTCTGGTTCGAGTTGGTGATGGATATTGGCGGTGGAATGATTATCGCCGGACTCCTAATGGCTCTCGCCCGGCGAGTGTTTTTCAGGCCGACTTACCTTAAGAACAGACTGGAAGATGGGTACATACTGCTCTTGCTTTTCACGATTACGATCCTTGGTTTCTTCGCCGAGGCGGCTCGGTTCCTCGCAACCCAGCCCGCATGGCAAAACTGGAGCCCAATCGGGAACTTACTCGCACAAGCACTTTCCGGCGCCGGGGTAACTATCGGTCCGAATGCTCCCATTCACGCCGTCCTCTTTTGGACACACTCGGCCGTGGGTTTTCTCTTTGTCGTCAGCCTTCCTTTTACAAAACTCAGGCACATTGTCTCGGCCCCTCTAAACATTATCCTAAGACCGTTTCGTCCATTGGGGGAACTGGACACGATCGAGGACCTGGAGACAGCCGAGGTCCTTGGCGCGGGCGAGATCGCCCAATATCCATCGGTCTCCCTCTTGTCATTTGACGCCTGTACGCAATGTGGTCGGTGCGAGGACGTATGCCCGGCCACAATCAGCGGCATGCCCTACTCGCCGAGAGAGTTGATTTTCTCGCTTCAGGCATCCATGCACAGCACATTGATGGGCGAGAATGGAAATTCGTCTGCTCCTCTGCTGGGCGGATTTATCGAAAAGGATAACCCCTGGCTGTGCACAACTTGCGGCGCTTGCCTGCTCGCGTGCCCCGTACTCATCGATCCTGTCTCAGCGGCGGTTGAAATGCGGCGCTATATGACGCTTACCACCGGGGAAATTCCCGGGTCGATTGGTGAAACCTTGATGCAAATGGAGCGCCGGGGCAACCCCTGGGGACTACCTCGTGAGGAACATGCACCCTGGGCACGTGAGACGGGAATACGCGTGCTCCAACCTGGTGATGAAACGGACATCCTGCTCTTCATCGGCTGCGCCTACGGCTACGACAGCAGAAATCAAGCCGCCGGCCGTGCTCTAAGCGAATTGCTTCAAGAGGCA
>DAOWMX010000158.1 GCA_030642885.1 Anaerolineales bacterium
AACAACTTCGTCTGGCAGGGCGACTTGCGCATCTGCGAGGTGCTCTTGGGAAAATCCGTTGAGATTGAACTCTGCCAGGAGTGTCGGTGGGGCATTGCAGCTAAGCCCGGCGAGAGCCAGGGAAAGCACAGTGACGAGCAACGACAAACCAGGCACTCGGTAGCGCCGCGGCTTGTGTTTTCTAGGGTGGTTCTTCAAACGAAAGAGCATAAGGTCTTCACCGCATCCGTCCATCTGAACACTGGTTGGCAACCGCGGGAGAGCCCATCAGTTACAGATATTATCGAAGGCTTGAATGGATTATGACCCACGCAGATTGCCGATCACCATAGATAAGATGTACCAGCGGCGGGAAACTCCCGCCGCTGGGTATTTCAAAGACTAACTTGAGGCATATGTTGAACCACGGATGGGCCATGTCCGCCCAGATGGTTAGTGTTTTAGCATTCGCTCCAATTCATCTGTCTTCATCAACATGGTATTGGGTTCGGTGAACCTGCGCGAGGTCAGATCCAGGGCGCGGACCATGTCAGGAACGACATCGCGAATGATGGAGAAAAATTTATGCAGCGGTGTTTTCGAACCCATGCCAACCGTAAGGGCGACCTCGTTGTTGATATGCAGCACCAACTGCTGCATCTCTGAGCCAGTGATCATCGTGAATCGCCATTTTCCGAATTCGACTTCCCTCTGTGCACTCTCGCCCAGGCGCATGATATGTGCCGTTGAAGCGATAGCCTCGTCAAAACCCGACTCAAGGTCTTCGGGATAGCTAGACAACATCAACCCATCGTAATCGACAATTACCGCCCAGCGAAAATCGACTTCTGGGTTGTCGAGACGGGCGAGAGCGTCCGTAAGAGCCTGGACGCGCGGATCAACGGTTCGAAGAGAAGACTCAACACTCGTATCTGTATACATAATTTCACCTACTCCTATTAGACAATCATTCGCTACTATTCTGACACAGAATGACCTAAAACCGACTTTGCGAATAGCTAACAAATTTATTCCCCATAAACAAGGAGGCTCATCGAGTTTCATGTAGAATATGAGAGCTTCCTCGTATGACCCATTAGGATCGAGTAAGTTATGAGACAGGCGCGATTTAGGTTTTATTCAGAACTAAACGATTTTCTCCCGGCAGAATCGCAATCAATTACGGTGTCTTACATTTTCCTGGGAAAACCAGCCATCAAAGACTCGTTTGAGGCTTTGGGGGTGCCCCATACCGAGGTGGATCTGATCCTTGTGAATGGCGAGAGCGTTGATTTTAGGTATCTACTCCAAGACGGCGACAGAGCGAGTGTGTTTCCGGAGTTTAGGTCAATCGACATCACGCCCATTCTGAAAGTACGCCCCGAGCCATTGCAGGAAGTACAATTTGTCCTCGACATCCACCTTGGACGTCTGGCGTCCTATCTGCGCATGATGGGATTCGACAGCCTGTACCGGAACGATTATGCAGATGATGAGCTTGCCAGAGTGGCGCATAATGAGGGGCGTATCTTGCTGACGCGGGATCGAGGGTTGCTCAAGCGCAGCGAAGTTACCCATGGTTACTATATAAGGGCTAGCCAACCATACGAGCAATTGATCGAGGTTATGCGCCGGTTCAGCTTGAGCCGCTTGGCGGCTCCTTTCAAGCTGTGTATCCGCTGCAACGGTATGCTTGAGGATGTGTCTAAAGCGATGGTCCTCGAGCAGCTCCCGCCTATGGTCCAAGAACAACATGCCCAATTCCGTCGCTGCCGGAGCTGCGGACAGGTCTACTGGAAGGGGTCACACTACGAACACCTGCGCCGCTTCTTGGCGCAGGTGTTTATAGATGCAGATAGCGCGTAATTGACATCGGTCTGGGGTTTAGGTTTGAAGCGTTGTTTTTTGGCGAGGCTACCAATTACCCAGAGGTTTGTCCTGTGGAGGATAGCCCAAGAAGGATAACATCGCCTCACGCCCTCGGTTCAAGATGGGATCGCCGTGCGATGGTAGCAGATGAATAAAGTCAAGTTCGCTAAGGCGGCGCATCGAGGCAGCGGCAAGTTTTGGGTCTTGAGAGAAAGCTGCGATGGGCGGGGAGAGTCGATCCTTTAGATTCATAACTGCGTCTCCACAAATCATCGCTTGATCAGACGGGTGTAGAAAGCCAATCTGACCTGGCGAGTGACCGGGGAGATGGATCACGGCCATCCCGGCTGCAGATTCCCCGCTTTCGAGGGTTTTAGCAACGGGTATCCCCCAAGCAGTCTGCATGAAATTGCGGGCAACCAGAAAGAGTGGATTCTTCGACGGGAGGAATCGATAATCAGATTCGCCGTTGATGAAGGGAGCCTCCGCTTTATGGCAGAGAATCGGCGCGCCCCACGCCGCCCGAACCGCACTCAACCCACCGCTGTGGTCGGCATGTGCGTGCGTCAGGAGGATCTGTCGCGGGCCCTGACTTTGCGTTAGCCTGGCGATAGCGGCCACGACTTGATCTCCGGTCTCAGGAGGGCCTGTGTCGATAAGAGTCCAATCCGCTCCGGTGCGCACCAACCAGGTCGACACAGGAAAAGAGAGTAGACCGAGGACTTTATACTTGATTTCAAAGTGCCATATGTTGGTACTGATCTGTTGGAAACCCAAGGTCATTGTCCTTTCGTTTCGAACTCTCTGATCAGACCAGGAATATCCACTAATTTCCCGGTGACCTTCTCAGGGATTATTTGCGTCGCAGCTGAAACCTCAGCATCTGGCTTGAGCCATATCTGATGTATCCCGGTGTTTTGTGCACCGAGAATATCCGCTTCAAGTCGATCGCCGATCATAACGATAGAATCAGGAGCCACCTGCCACTGTTCGAGCACCATCTTGAAGAGTCTGGGGTCTGGTTTACGTATCCCGATTGCGGCTGAGATGATGATCGGATCGAAGTAATCGCGAATTTCAACCTTATCGATCAGCCGCTGCACATTCTCTGCATCTCCTGCGTTTGAGATCAAGCCGAGCATTCGACCCTCATCCTGTAGTTCGTCAAGCACCGCGTGAAGCGCCGGCATTGGCTGCCAATGAGTTTCGCTCACGCTGTAGAAACGCTTCAGACCGCGCCCCAGGATATTGGGCGATATTTCTTCGCACCCGAAGGAGCTCAATGTTTCTTGCAGCAGAGAGGTAGTGGAACGCTCGTGCTGGTTAGCTTGGCGCTGATGGTCATATGCTTCCAGCGCACGTTCGAAGGCCGAACGGAAGTCGCTTCCATCGAAATCTAATCCATCTTCCTGGAGCTGATCAACAAGGAGATCTAGGCTGTCTTGCACGAGAATCGGCCAATCGCCATCGAATTGAATAAGCGTCGAGCCGAGATCAAAAATCGCACCACGAATCGTTTTTTTCATGTGAAGTTAATACTCGCGCGATGGATCATAGAGATTCAACAGCGGCGCCTCGGATAGATAATGTTGGATGTTCACGGAGAACAGCTGAATCGCCCGCTCGAGATAGAGGGGAGATGATCCACCAATGTGGGGGGTAAGAATGACATTTTCCATCTCCCACAGCGGACTACTTTCAGGGAGTGGTTCGATGGGATAGACATCCAGCGCAGCACCAGCTAAACGCTCCAAGTTCAGCGCCTCAACCAATGCACCATGGTCCACGATGCCGCCGCGGGAGATGTCGATCAGATAAGCGCTCGGTTTCATCGCTTCAAAGATGGCTTCATCGTAGACGCCCTGGGTTTTCCGGGTGAGGGGGATGGTGATGATCACGAAGTCACACAGAGAAACCATTGAGCGCAGTGCCTGGGGCGGATAGATGCGATCGGGTATTTCCGCCTCAGGGTCACCGAGCCCTTCGAGTGAGTAACCGTCATCAGAAAGGTGTTTCAAATCCCGCTTGGTTACCAATATGTTCGCACCGAACGTCTGACAAAGACGTGCGATTTCGCGGCCAACGCTCCCGTAACCGACAATCCCGACCGTACTCCCGCGAAGTTCCTGTGGTTGGTACCGCTTAAGACGGCCTGACGCCCAATGCTCCTCGGGAGTGCTGTGAATGAACTTAAGCATGCGGTGAGATAAGGTGAGGATAAACATCAAAGCCAACTCGGCTAACTGGGGAGCTGAAACACCGCTCATCGTTGTGATCATCAAATCCGAGCCGAGAAGTGGATGACCCATGACATGGTCCACGCCGGAATAGTGGAATTGGATCCAACGCAGATTGGGAACGAGATCTATGTCAGGAAGTGCGCTTAGGGTGTAGAGAATTTCGGTCTCCTGCAGCATCTCCTCCGGAATGTCTTCTGCGTCGCTGGCTGGGTGAGATGTTATCTTCAAGCGCGGAGAGACGGCTTGCAGGCGCTCAATAAGCGCAGTAGGGAAGGGTACAGTTAAAAGAAGATGGACATCTGATTCGCTCATAAGTTCATTTTACATCAGACTGGGGAGTACGCCATAAGCAAAACGGAGCAGGTGGATGGATCCTGGATTATAACCAAGCGCAGCACGAAGATTTGAGCGCAATCAGACGAACATAAAGGGGGCGCTTGGTCTATACTCTGATTCAGAGACCTCTTTGGCTAAGCCAAGGGTGAGATGGGAGTTAGGATGAAGATAGGCGTTGTTTATCCACAGACGGAACTCGATCCAGATCCGCTTGTTGTCCGGGACTTCGCACAAACCGTGGAGGACCTCGGTTTCACGCACGTTCTGGCGTATGAGCATGTACTGGGGGTTGACCCGAATCGCTCGGGCGGGTGGCAAGGTATTTATTCAATCGAAGATTCCTTTATGGAGCCATTTGCGCTCTTTAGCTTTATGGCGGCAGTGACAGAGAGCGTAGAATTCGCGACGGGGATCCTGATCCTCCCTCAGCGGCAAACTGCATTGGTCGCCAAGCAGGCAGCGACGCTGGATCGGCTTTGTGGTGGACGTCTGCGGCTCGGGATCGGCGTCGGCTGGAACGAAGCCGAATACATCGCCCTGGATGCGAATTTCCATACGCGCGGACGCAGGTGTGAAGAACAGGTCCAAGTTTTGCGAGCATTGTGGACCGAATCTTGTGTGATGTTCAGCGGTCACTGGCACAGCATTCCTCATATGGGACTAAAACCCCGTCCGATCCAGCAGCCAATTCCAATATGGTTTGGAGGGCATGCGGATGTCGTACTGCGCCGAGCAGCGCGACTTGGGGACGGTTGGCTGCCCACATACAGCAGCGTTGAGGATACAGAGCCCTCCCTGGAGAAACTCCGAGAATACTTAGATGCAGAGGGACGATCCTGGGATGAATTTGGGATGGAGGCGCGCGTGCGCTTTTCGGAGGGGAATTTGGACGTACTTGCGGGTGAGGTGAAGGCCTGGGAGCAAGCGGGGGCTACACACCTCTCCCTGAATACAATGCGGAGTCAGCTTAATGGACTGGACGAGCATTTACAGGCTGTGCGTGAGTTTGCAGAGGCCTTTTTGGATTAGAGTACGCAGCCGGGGATGCGGATGATTCGCTGATGAATAGATGTGGGGATGGAGTTCATCGTAGGCCGAGGAGGCGCGGGTGAGATCTGTAAG